>DLQO01000037.1:0-11596 GCA_002478765.1 Flavobacteriales bacterium UBA7430 | reverse complement strand
TCTGCAGAAATGCAGAACTTTTTTTTATTTGTCAAAATATAATTTCCAGCCGTTCAAAAAATTACTTATTGAGAACATCCTCGAGGGCTGCAAGTGTTTTCGGATATTTAAACTGAAACCCCTTTTCAATCAATTTATCGGCAGACACACGACTTCCATTCAGTAAAATTACAGCCATCTTTCCGAAAATGAGAGAAAGAACAAAAGAAGGGACATTAGGCAACCAAAGAGGTCTTTGTAAAACTTTAGCCAACAAACGGGTCAAATCCTTATTTGTAACGTGTTCAGGAGAAACTCCATTGTAAACACCAGCAGGCAGTTTTTGTTCTAAAAGTTGCTTGTAAATGGCACATAAGTCATCCATATGTATCCACGGCATGTATTGCATACCCGAACCGATGGGTGATCCCATACCAAAAAGTATGGGCTTCATCATTTTAGGTAAAGCTCCCCCCCCATTTGTCAAAACAATCCCCGTTCTAACTTTCGAAACAGAGCAACCTATATCAGAAAAAGAATCGGCAGCAGCCTCCCATGCCAATGACAAATCCCCTAAGATATCATCCGCACACGCTGCTTCTTCCGTGAACACTTGCTCAGAAGTATCCGCGCCATACCAACCAATCGCAGAGGATGAAATGAAAGACTTTAGAGGAATCTGGTCTTCTTTAACTTTTTCAAACAAAAACTCAGCACTGGCTACACGGCTGGAATACATCTCTTCCCATCGTTTCTTCGTCCATCTTTTCTCAGCGATGTTCGCACCCGCCAGATGAATGATGCAATCCACATTAAAGAGGGCCTCAGAATCGATTTCATGAACCCTAGGATCCCATTGATACTGCTTCACCTTAAGTTTTGGATTGACCTTCCTCGTTAAAATAGCAACGTCATGACCTGCATCTTTCAAAAATTGTGTCAGAACCTTTCCAATCAACCCACTACCCCCTGTTATAAGTACCTTCAAATCTTTCTCTTTGTATGATTAACGAATATATTTGCCCTGATGATTTAACGTTTACAAAATTACTAAAAATGAATCTTAACAAAGAGATTAAAAGCATTTCCGTTGGGGAACTTTCGAATCGCATAAATTCAGGAGGAAAAATTTCTATTATTGACGTAAGAGAGTCTTTTGAATGGGAAATCTGTCGTATTGAGGGAACAAAAAATATTCCGATGAGTCGTCTGATAGAATCTATTGAAAAAATTCCAAAACAGGAATCCGCAGTAATTATGTGTCACCACGGAGTACGAAGTTTAAATGTAATTCACTATCTGGAGACAAAAGGATTTCATAGATTAATCAACCTAGAAGGAGGGATAGACGCTTGGGCGATAGAAATAGACCCGAGTATGAATCGATATTGATTCTTGAAAAGAACTTTTCTAGAAGCCTCAATAGATGCGAACATCCAGCAAGACCTCCTCGCCCACCTCATCATTCAACATCTTTTTAATTTTTTCTCGAGCGTAGCTAAGCTCTTGTTTTAAAGCTGCATTGTTGAGTTGAACAAATAAGATTCGTTTTTCCACCTCAATATTAACCGTGTATTTCGTTACGGAAGGCCCCATAAGCTTATCCCAGCAAGTAACCACATGGGCTTCGTTTAACTTTGACGTGATGTCGTAGTTTTTCAAAAGCTCTTTGATCACTTCACCTAGTGTTTGTTCTTTAGCTCGTCTCATGAAATTTCACCATCAATAACGTCAAAAATCTTGTATGAATCGTCTATCTTTTTAACTATGTCCTCGGTTCGTTCTTTGTGGGTATCGGTAATGAAAATTTGTCCAAAATGATGTTCAGATACCAAACGCACGATAGACTCCACTCTGGTGTCATCTAATTTATCAAAAATATCATCTAAAAGCAATAGTGGTTTGGTGCCTAAAAGATTTTTAAGAAAATCAAATTGAGCGAGTTTCAGAGAAATCAAATAGGTTTTTTGCTGTCCTTGAGAGCCTTGTTTTTTAATCGGAAAATCTCCGATTTTAAACAGTAAATCATCTTTATGAACGCCGCATGAAGTATATTGTAAAACCTTATCCTTGTTAAGGTTTTCTTCAAACAAGGTGTTTAAATCTGTATCATTTAATTGCGACTTGTAGGATAAGCTCACAAGCTCTTTGGTTCCTGAAATCGCTTGGTAATACTTCTGGAAAGTAGGATTAAACTTTTCCATAAAACCACAACGCTTGTTGTAAATCTTTTCAGCCAAATCAATCAACTGCTCATTGTATATACCAAGCGTTTCTGGATCATAGGTTAAATTGGATGCGAAATATTTCAAAAGCGCATTTCTTTGTGAAAGTACTTGATTGTACTTGATCAGATGCTGCAAGTAAATTTTATCGGATTGTGAAATGACGCCGTCCATAAACTTTCGTCGCGTTTCACTACCCTCAATGATTAAGTTCCTGTCTGCAGGAGAAATCATCACCAATGGGAATAAACCAATATGATCTGCAAGCTTCTCATACTCCTTCTTGTTGCGTCTAAAAACTTTCTTTTGCCCTCTTTTAACCCCACAAAAAACATGATCGTCCTGATTATTTCGATCAAAAAGAGCTTCGACCGTGAAAAAAGGTTTTTCATGCTGAATGTTTTGGCTATCCATAGGGTTGAAATAGCTCTTGCAAAAACACATGTAGTAGATCGCATCCAATAAATTCGTCTTACCCACACCATTGTTTCCTACAAAACAATTGATGTTGGAAGAAAAAATCAGTTGCGCTTCTTCGTAGTTCTTAAAAGATATTAAAGAAAGGTTTTTGAGGTGCATTAAAATTAATTTGCGTAAAAATAAGACCTGATTTTATATTTATAGCGTTGATTTGAGAATTTCTTTTATTTTTGTCGATCAATAAACCTAAATGCAGTAAAATGGCTGACGATAAAAATCAAGCACAAGAACAACTAAAGTCGATTGAGGAAAATCTTACAAAAGCTGAGATGTATGTAGAAGAAAACAAAAATAACCTGATGGTTATTGTTCTTGCTATAGCCATAGGATTCAGTGGATTCTTCGCTTACGACCGATTTTATGTTCAACCCAAAGAAAACAATGCAAGTACAGAAATGTACATGGCTGAGAAGAATTTTGAACTTAGTAAATTCCAAGAGGCACTTGACGGTGACGAGCAATATGCTGGCCTTCTAGAAATCATTGACACCTACGGAGGAACTAAATCAGCAAATTTGGCTGAGTACTACGCTGGAATCTCTTATTTAAGATTAGGTGATGCGACCAATGCAATCCAACATTTAGATAAGTTCTCTTCTGACGATGAAATTCTTTCTCCCATTGCAAAAGCGGCCATCGGTGATGCTTTTTCGGAATTGGGACAAAATGAAGAAGCTCTAGACTACTACATCAAAGCAGCTGAACTAAGAACCAACGACTTCACCACGCCTATATTTCTGATGAAAGCTGCTAATGCTGCATACACCTTAGGCGATAATGAAAATGCATTGCTCTTGTACACGCGTATTAAAACTGAATTTGCCTCTTCAAACGAAGGTCAAAAAGTTGACAAATACATTGCGCGCGTAAGTGCTTCAAACTAGTATATGGCTACAACAAATCTATCTTATTACGATAAAGAAACCATCCCAAACGCAGCCGGTCTGCGCTTTGGGATTGTTGTTTCTGAATGGAACGAAGAAATCACCGAAGGGCTCTACAAAGGAGCTCATGAAGCCCTTATCGAAAATGGAGTGGCCCCAGAAGACATCATACGCGTTAATGTACCCGGTAGTTTTGAATTGACCTACGGAGCCAACCTACTCGCAGAAACAACCGATGTGGACGGCATCATTACACTGGGATCTGTTATTCAGGGTGAAACCAAGCATTTTGACTTTGTTTGCCAAGGCATCAGCAACGGCATCACGCAATTGAACATCACACTCGACATTCCTGTTATATTTGGTGTACTTACCGACAATACGATGCAACAAGCCATCGACCGTTCGGGAGGTAAATTGGGTAACAAAGGGGTGGAGTGTGCCATAGCAGCCATCAAAATGGCCTCCATCAATCAAATCCTTAGGGCTGAAGATTAACTTTACCGATCCATTATTTTCTTGAATTTACTGAATATGCGTTGCATCAAACGTAAATCTTCGGTAACAATTTCTGCAGTTCCACTCATTTCGGGTTTAAACTCCAATTCTTTATTATAGGTACTTACCAGGTCATTGGTTAATGCAATTTTTGCCAAGTAGACACTCTGATTGGCAGAGACATCTCTGCTCGGCATTTGCGTCACTTCGATCACTTTTCCGTTAACCTGACCGTATTCGTGGTAAGGGTAATGATCTAATTTGACGTGAACCTCCTGTTCCGGTTTCACCTTTCCAAATCCCTGCGAAGGAATTTGAATATAACCCACATACTTGTTGTTTTCGGGAATAATGGCAAAAAGGGGTGTTCCGGCCTGAATAAACTGGTTTTGAGAAAAGTTGGATAGATAGCTTACCTCACCGGAAAAAGGGGCTGTTAGCACATAATTTTGCTCCCAGGAGTAAATAAAATTTTTCAGATTGTTAATGCCTGACTGAATGCCCTCTTTTAGTTTTCTTTCTCTTGAACAAGCACTCCCTCAGTAGCATAAATCTTTTGCAACTGCCCACTGATAAGATTGTCTCCTTTAACTAACAATTATCCATTGTTAGTTCTTTTGGTTAAAAACTTATTTGATTTCACCATCATCTAAATGAACAATTCGTTGGCATTGATTTGCTATTTCACTTTCATGAGTTACAATGATAACTGTTTTACCTTCTCTATGTAACAATTTCAACAAGCTTATTATTTCCTGTGAAGTTTTACTGTCAAGTGCTCCTGTTGGCTCATCAGCAAGGATAACCTGAGGATTTGTTGCCAAAGCTCTCGCTATTGCAACTCTTTGCTTTTGACCACCTGAAAGTTCACTAGGAAGATGATTAAAACGATTTTTTAATCCTACTTTTTCTAAAAAACCCGCTGCAATTTTCCTTCGATTTATTTTATCTATTTTTTGATAATAAAGGGGAAGCTCTACATTCTCAATTGCCGTTTTGTAATTTATTAAGTGGAAACTTTGAAAGACAAAACCAATATGTTCATTTCTGTAAAAAGCTGCTTCTTCATCTGACAAATTTTTAATCAATTTTTCAGCTAAAAAATAACTCCCGGAAGAATATTCATCTAAAATCCCAAGAATATTTAGCAAGGTTGATTTTCCGGAACCGGAGGCTCCGGTTATTGCAACCAGTTCTCCTGTATTGATGTTTAAATTGATGTTTTTAAGAACATCTAATTCCCCCTCTTTCAGGGAATATGATTTTGATATGTTGACTATTTTAATCATTAGTCCTGAATTACAATATCATTTGTCATTTCCAGCCCTTCTTTTATTTCGCAAAAAACACCGTCACAAACGCCGACTTTTACTGACAGTAATTGTTTTTTTCCATGATTAACAATTTCCACAAAAGATGAATCACTATCATAAATAATGTCTTTTTCCTCAACAGTAATTACATCTTTTGCTTCTTCAATGATAAATTCTGAAATGCCCGAATATCCTGTTCTTACGGGTAAATCTTCTGTATTGTCAATCAATAATTTACCTTCAAATTCAAATTTTATTATTCCATTTTCAGCCATTCCTTTTGTGGCAATTTTTATTAATTGCGTTTTAAACAACTTATTTTTTAGTGCAGGAATCTTAGTGTTAAAAAACATGTTTTCACTTAAAAAAAACAAATCCTGTTCGGATATTTTACCTCTAAAAATAAGTTCATCCATATCGGCGATTATCGCTAGAGTTGATCCATTATTAAAGGTATTACGTTCTGTTACTGAAGCCCCTGTTTTAAGTGGTATTTCTAATACGGTTCCATGTATTGTTGATTTGATAATATCAGAAACACCTTTCTTTTCCCGAGTGTATCCCTGTTTTACTATTTGTAATTGTTTTATTGCCGACTTCAATTCTTCTTCACTTTGAATCCAATTTGTTTCTATGGGTTCAAATTCACTTTTTGGGATAATTCCTTTGTTAAATAACTTCTTTTTTCTGTTGTACTCCTTTATTTTTAAATCGTTATTTAGTTGGGCTATTTTCAGATTTTTTTCTCCTCTCTCAATGGCTTCCGGAGAAGCAATCAGTTTAATTTTTGCAATTGGATCTCCCTGATTAACCGTTTCTCCGGTTTCAACAAAAATTTCTTCAATTATTCCCGAAATATGAGGTACTATTTCAACTTCTTTTAATGGAGATATTGTACCCAAAACAAACCGATTATCTTTTATGTTTTGTCGTACCGGTTTTACAGTATCATATTTATTATTCTTTTGTTCTTTATTTTTTAACCAAAAAACAAAACCGGTAATACTTAATACCAGTACAATCAATATTATCTTAAAACTTTTGCTCATATCATTTTTGATTTAATGCTTTAACCGGAGATATTTCAGAAGCTTTTTTAGCCGGAAATAAGCCTGCTAATGCTCCTGAGATGACTAGTAATACAACTGCAGTAATAACAGCACTGTAATTAATATTGAGGGAACTAATTAATAGTTCATTTGTGTCATAGCTAATTTTTAATACATAATTCGCAAGGGTAATTACTGCGACTCCCAGTAAAAGCCCGATAAGTCCGGCCAATAATGTAATAGCGACTGATTCCGATAAGATCATAAACAAAATGGATCTTGATCGGGCACCTAAAGCTTTTCTTATTCCAATTTCGTAGGTTCTTTCCTTTACAATAACTAACATAATATTACCTATGCCAATAATACCACTCAGCAAAATAGAAATACCAACAAACCATAAAAACAATTTTATTCCTGAAAACAATTTTTTAAACGATGATACCTGTTCATTAACATTTGAAATAAACAGTGCTTTATTGTCTGTTTTATCAAATTTTAATCTTTTTCCAAGAAAAGATTTCAATTCTTTTTCAAAAATCGTTGAACTGGAATTTGGTTTTAAGAGAATACCAAAAATAGAATATGTGTTTTCGTTGTTAAAGTAAGTTTGAAATGAATTTATGGAAACATAAATACTGTTTTGTTCTCCCTGCTCAAATACAGAGCCCTTTTCTAAAACACCAATTACTTTAAAAAGTGTACCGGAAATATTGATCCACTTTCCGATTAAACTGTTGTTTTTAGAAAGTACTTTATTAATATTATGCCCGATTACACAAACCGGTCTTTGACTTTCGACATCCTTTTTATTAATTGCTCTACCCTTTGATAATTTCAGGAGTTTAATATCAAAATATTCGGTTCCAACGCCTTTTAAGCTGCCAATTTGGTTTTTATTCTTAAATGTTATTATGCTATTTTGATGATGATGTATTTCAGGAGTGATCAAATCAACCTCTTTAAATCTTTGCTTAACATCAGTCAATAGGCTTTCATCAAAAACAACAGGTGTTCCTACCTGATAATTATTACCGGCATCTTCAGATATTTGACCACCATACACCCAAATACTGTTTTTAACAAAAGATGAAAACAGCCTGAAAATACCGTCTTGAAGTCCCTGACCGGTTCCCAGTAAAAGCATTAAAATAAAAATCCCCCAAGCCACACCAAATCCTGTTAAAACATTTCGGGTTTTGTGCTTTTTTAAAGAATAAATTATTTCTGAATAGCGATCACTCATCATTTTATTATTAATTGAGGATCATGCCCGTAATCAAACAAGTCATACAGATCATTACCTCATTTCACTGTTCCAATTCCAGCTCCTTCCAGTAGTCAGAATAAATATTTTCCGATTGAAGAATTTCATGATGTGAACCCTGAGCACTGATCGCTCCATTTTCTATGACGTAAATACGATTGCTTATTTTTTTCAAAGTATTTAGTCTGTGCGTAATAAATATGATTCCGAGTTCTTTTTTTAATTTAACAAGTAGCTTCAAAACAAACTGTTCCGTTTTTCTATCCAGAGCCGAAGTGGCTTCATCCAACAACAATAATTGTGGCTTGTGGTACAAAACTCTCGCCAAAGCAATGATCTGTTTTTGTCCTCCGGACAAATTGATCCCCTCCTCTCCCACAATGGTTAAATAGCCTTGTGGTAGTTCTTCCACAAACTGATCAAACCCATAGTCCTGACAAAATTTAACGATGTGTTCAGCCTCTTCCTGCGTATTACTCAAGCATATATTATCCAATACAGTACCATTAAACAAATGAATTTCCTGAGGCACAACCCCGATAATGTTTCGCCATGAATTTGCATCGATCTCCGAAAGATCTATTTCATTATTTATTCGAATAGAGCCGGACTCAACAGCATAAAATAATTGAAGGATCTGCCCCAAAGTACTTTTACCTGAACCACTTTCACCTACAACAGCGATAATTTCATTTTTCCGGAGTTCTATCGAAATATCCTTCAAAATTTGTTTTCTGCCGGGAAACCGAAAAGAGATATTATCGACTTCTAAAGAGGTAAAATGAAATGACTCTGTTTCTTCGTTTGTAGCATGTTTTTCCGGTTTTATGCTTACAAATTCGTACATCCTTTCAAAGGCAATTTTTGCTTCATTTACAGGAATGGCAACCAATGCAATCCCTGCAATGGAAGGTAAAAGCGTAGAGGCGATCCCAATAATGGCCATTAGATCTCCGGCAGAGAGGATTTTGGAGTAAACCTGAAAACCGGTAAATAACAAGATGCCGGTTAAAAAGAGAACACTCGCCGCAGAAGAAATGAAGGACAAGCGGATATTTATTTTTCCTAACGTCACGATCTTATCCTGGAAAAACCCGTAGATCATTTGGTTTAATTTTGAAAACAGACCCTGCTTATTAAAATTTTTAATCACAGGAACTCCCTGCAGAGTATTGATGTAATTCCCCTCGTTATGTGCATAAGCTGCCATAAGCTCTTTTTGCGCTAAAATAATTTTGTTATTAAAGCGATAAAGCAGCCAAAAATAGATCGGCAAACTAACGGTTGCAATGAGTCCCGATTGCCAGGAATAAACGTACAAAAAGGTCAAAGAGGTAATGATAACCAAGCCGTCTATAAGTACATTACCTGCAATTTGACTCACCACCGTTTGTATCCTTCCGGTATCGTTTAAACGAGCCACCAATTCCCCTATTTTTCGGGTATCAAAAAACGATTTGGGAAGATAGAGCAGGCTCTTGTAAAAAGAATGAATGATCCGATTGTTAAACTGCTGACTTTGTTTTAGCAACAAATACTCTCGCATCGCCACAAAACCTACCCTCACGAACAGTAAAACCGTAATCAAAGCGATTCCCGTAACCAATTTATTCAAATCGTCTGAAGGCAATATGTCGTCGATCAGCTTTTGAGAAAAAACAGCCATGACCATCCCTAAGGTGGAAATACAGATTCCCAAACACAAACTCATGCCCAAAAGCGGGTAATCTTCTTTAATCAGGTTGATCAAAAACTTTCTTTTTGATCTTTGAAGACTTTCGGTCTTCTCAAATTCTGAATTTGTCTTTAGTGTCAAACACTTCCGCTCTACCCATATTTCTTCTAATTCTTCTGCACTGTAATAAACAACACCCTTTGCAGGATCTCCGATGACAAATTTTTCATTTTCGTAAGCGTAACAGATCACATAATGATTCAAACGCTTATCGATTAAAACATGCAATATAATAGGTTTTCCATGTTCTATTAAAGCGGGTATGTCTGCCCCACATCCCTCTGCATCAAAGCCAATTTGACCGGCTGCCTGATACAAACCCAAAAGGGTGGTTCCCTCCGTATTTGTGCCACTTAGCTCACGTAGTTTTTCTAAAGTGACTGTTCCTCCGTAATATTGTATGAGCGATAACAAACAAGCCACACCACAATCTGACTGACCTTGTTGTAAGATGAAGGATTTGTTTAATATTTTCTCTGATAACATTTCTTAATTTAAATATTTTAAAATGGCTTCTATTTTAACTTCTCCTTTGTATTTTTTTTGCAATTTATTTTGATGGTAGATCAACACCGTTGGGAAAGTTGCAGAACCAAAATAGTCCTCAAACGTGTAATCTTGATCCCAAAACACACGGATCCTATCCGAACGATACAGTTGATAGCTGATGTTAAATTCCTGAACCTCCTTAAGTGGTGCCGGAGATACCATAATAATTTGTGCATCCTTAAATTTGTCCCGGTGCTTAAACAATTCTATTGCCTCGTATTGACAATGCTCACACTCCGGGTGAAAATAAATAATCACTAAATCCGATTCCGATATGTTTTCAAATTGTATGTATTCTTCGTTTAAATCGTAAAAAGAAAAATCCGGTAAAACCTGAATCGAAGTTTCTATTTGTTTGTTGAGTTTTTGTTTTTTCAGCCCTTTCATTCCAAAATAAGCGAGAAAAATCATTAAGCCGAGAAGCGAGATTAAAATGGCTTTCTTTTTCATCTATGAAAAATTAAGGGTTAAAAATGCTACAAACACAATCCAGATCAACAAGCCCAATCCATAGGTGGAAAGTACAAACTCAAAGGAGCGCCAAAAAGGTTTTTGAGTTTCATTTTTCAAAAGAAAAGCCAGTAAAAACCAATAAGCCAATTCAAACAAATTGAAAGCCTGTAAGGGATAAATAAGCCATGGTTCCAATTCTCCGTATTCAAACAGGTTAACTAATGCGAGCGGTTGGAAATGCTGTAGATACTCCAGTGTAAGATTGTCCTTATGAATGTAAAGCCAAATGAATTTTACAAGAGCCAGGGCTAAAAAAACAATTTCACTTATCATAACGATGTGAAACAGCTTCTTAAAGCTTGCCTTAAAATCAAAAAACACAGTGCCTATGTAAATACTCAGCGTGGTAAGTGCCCATTTTAACAAGAGTAATACGGGGATTACCAAATAACCAATCCATTCCCATTTTTTTTGACTTGTTATGAACTCATTAACTCGTTTCACACTTAATTGTTCCGATAAACTATTAAATATCATTTCTTCAAAGGGCAAAAAATTCTTTATTGCCAAAGAGATCAGCATAAAAAACACCCCATAAAGTAAAAAGAATACCCATTTATTTGTCTCAAAAACAAGCGAATACACCGGTTTTTGTCCTTTCATAAATATTAAAATTAGTTAGATTTATTATAGCATTACTTTATAAAGTAGTTCATCATAAATTATGATGAACTACTTATAACAAATAGGTCTTAAAATGTGCTGTTAATACTAAAAGGATTCACTTTTTTGATTTCCTTAATGACATTAAATAAACCCCTATTATCAACAACAAATGCATCACACAATCAAAATCATAAATCGATACTTGCTTGTCTAAATATAATCTCGAAATAAATAGACCAAGCAGCATAAAGGATATATTTTGTAGTATGAGATTTCCTTTATTTGTTATCATCTCCTTATGCAGCACTATTTACACTGTAAAGACAATGACCTAAAGAACCTCCTGATGTAAATGCACTAAGCATCATTCCTCCCCAAGCAAGAGAACCTAATCCCGCAGTTGTAGTGGTTACAGCAATTCCTAGTGCAATCATTCCAGCGACTCCTGTAATACAAGAAAAAGGTATGCCCCCTTGGACATTTTCCATTTGATTTAAA
>DLQO01000001.1 GCA_002478765.1 Flavobacteriales bacterium UBA7430 | reverse complement strand
CTGCTGGTGGGAGCTATAGAGGCATTTTGCAAACATTTTTGAACTTTATCCGCATCAATTTCCTCATTTTTATATTTCCGAACCGATCGTCTGTAAGCAATTGCTTCAAATGCTGTTTTTTCCATTGCTGTTTTTTTTGGGTTGTTTAATTCGAGCCACAAAGTAAATATTAGGCGTTTATTAATCAAATTAATCGTTAATATTTAATCCACTTTTAAACGAATTTTAGCTTTAAACACAAAGGCAGCATCATCTGGTGGGATGCGTAATTCAGTGTTATTAAAATCTATATTAAACTCTTGTTTTGGTTGGAAAGTTAGTTCTTCAAATTGTATATTTGAACTATGCTGTTTCGTGAGCTTTTAGGGCAAGAAAAAATAAAAAATATATTACTGCATTCGGTACGTGAAGGCAGGATACCTCATGCACAACTTTTTCTAGGCTCCAGAGGTTCAGGGAATTTAGCTTTAGCTCTTGCTTTTGCACAGTACGTAGCATGTACAGACAAACAAGAATTTGATTCTTGTGGCTCTTGCGCTTCATGTGCCAAGCACAAAAAGTTTGCACATCCGGATTTACATTTTGTTTTTCCAGTTGCAACCACCACATCAGTAAAATCAAAACCTGTAAGCAAGAATTTTTTAGCCGAATGGCGATTTCTTCTCGAGGATAATGCGTATTTTTCTCTATTCGATTGGTTAAAGCACATTGGGGTCGAAAATAAACAAGGAATTATTTCGGTTGAGGAAAGTCTCCACATCGTAAAAGATTTGAGTTTAAAGCCTTTCGAGAGTGACACGAAAATCATGCTGATATGGATGCCTGAAAAAATGAATATTCAGGCAGCTAACAAGCTTTTAAAGATTATTGAAGAGCCACCACACAAAACGCTTTTTTTACTCGTTGCGGAAAGTGCAGAAAATATGTTGGCTACGGTTTTGTCCCGAACTCAGTTGGTGAAAGTGCCTCGATATTCTGATGAGGAGGTACTGGCTTACCTAAAAGGTAGAGGCGTAGAGCCATCTAGAGCTCAAATGATTTCGGTTTTGGCTGAAGGGAATGTTAATGAAGCCCTACAGCTTGCCGAGCACACAGAAGATGCACAAGAAAATTCCTTGTGTTTTGTTCAGTGGATGCGCTTATGCTTTAGCGCTTTACAAGTTAAAGATATTGACAAGTTGGTGCAATGGTCTGAGCATATGGCTAAGGCAGGTAGAGAAAACCAAAAGAGTTTCCTGCTGTATGCATCCAATGTAATGCGAGATGCATTACTCAAAAATTATGGTGTTGACGCGATGATGAAAATGAATGTTGGCGGACAGAACTTCACCATGGAGAAATTTGCTCCTTTTATTCATGCAGACAATTGCATGGAAATCATAGAGGAGTTGAATATGGCGCAATTGCATATTGAACGAAATGCAAATCCTAAGATTTTATTCTTAGATGCATCGTTTAAAATTGCTCGGTTGCTCCATAAAAAACTAAAACAGGCCTCGGCCTGATAAAAAGATAAAGATGGCGTGTACGAATTGTTCAACAACGGCTGGAAATGCTCCGGGTTGTAAAAGTCAAGGAACTTGCAGTACCGGTAATTGTGGTAAGATGCCTGTTTTCAATTGGCTCTCAAATATGAGCTTGCCGGCCGGTCAAGAACCCTTTGATATTTTTGAAGTGCGTTTTAAAAACGGGCGAAAGGAGTTTTTTAAAAATAAAAACAATCTTAATGTTCATATGGGTGACCATGTTGCGGTAGAGGCATCCCCTGGACATGATATCGGTGTTATATCACTCAAAGGAGAATTGGTGCGTTTACAGATGCGCAAGAAGAAAGTTAAGGTCGATGGAGAACAGGTTAAAACCCTCTATCGACATGCTTCCGATGCAGATCTTGAAAAGTGGGGGATTGCCAGAAACAGAGAAAAAGAAACCATGTATCGAGCTCGAGAAATTGCTTCTCAATTGGCCTTAGACATGAAAATTGGAGATGTAGAGTTTCAGGGAGACAACATCAAAGCTGTTTTCTATTATACCTCTGAAGGTCGTGTAGATTTCCGAGAATTGATTAAGCTGATGGCTGATGAATTTCAAGTACGTATTGAAATGCGTCAGATAGGAGTCCGCCAAGAAGCTCAGCGTATGGGAGGGATTGGCTCATGTGGGAGAGAACTCTGTTGCAGTACCTGGCTCAACGACTTCCGTTCTGTGGGTACAAGTGCAGCGCGTTATCAACAATTGTCTTTAAACCCTCAAAAGTTAGCGGGACAATGCGGTAAGTTAAAATGTTGTTTGAACTACGAATTAGATATGTATGTTGAGGCGATCAAAGGCTTTCCAGAGTCAAACGTAAAGCTCAAGACAAAAAAAGGAGATGCTTTCATGCAGAAGATGGACATCTTTAAGCGAAAGATGTGGTATTCGTACCATAGTGAGCCTTCTCATTTTATAGAGTTAAATTTGGATAAGGTTCAGGAAATTGTCTCTCAAAATAAAAAAGGGGAACAACCTGATTCGTTAGAAATTTTTGTTCAAGCCTTTGTGGAAGAGCCAAAACATGATTACGAAAATGTGGTAGGACAAGACAGCATCACCCGTTTTGACACCCAAAAAGGTAAGAAGTCTAACAAAAAAGGAAATCAAAGACCCAAAAGAAAGACAAACCCACGATCTCAAAACAAATTACAGTCACAAGAAGCTCCAGCCAAAAGCAGTAATACTACAAACAAAGGCGGGCAAAGCCAAAAAAAACAGAGTGATTCAAAGAGATCAAGCTCAAACAGAAGGCGCAGAAATGGGCAAAAAAATTCGGCAAACAGAAGCAAAAAAAATGAAGAGAATAAATCGGAATAACATCGTGCTCCTTATTGCACTTATTCTTTTTTCATCGTGTGGCAACAATGCCCTTTTGAACACTTATGTAGACTTGCCCGATGAGGGTTGGCTTTCTGATGTGAGTTATGATTTTGAACTTGAGGTTGAGGAGGCTCAGGATGCCTCACTGAATTATTTGATTGGGCTACGGAACAACAACGATTATCTGTATTCCAACATATTCTTTTTTGTCCAGGTGGAAGGATCTGAAGGTATTGTTCATCAGGATACACTCCAATATTTATTGGCGGAGCCTGGTGGCAAATGGTTGGGCTCAGGCATCGGGGAAATCAAACACAATCTATTGATATACAAACAGCAGCAATCCCTTTTGCCAGGGGTTTATAAATTTACCATCTCACAAGGTATGCGCGATGATATACTTGCGGGTATTGAGGATTTGGGTTTGCTTATAGAACAGTCCAATTAGAATGAGTTTTAAAAGAAAGATATCATCCTGGTTGATTCGTTTGTTTTGGATGGCAATTTTAGGGCCTATCCTAGGTATTGCCTGTGGCGTATGGTTTGCCTCTATGGGATGGTTTGGCCCTTTACCTTCTTTTGAAGAGCTAGAGAGTCCACAACAAAATTTAGCTACTGAGATTTACGCTTCAGACGGTGTTCTTCTTGGTAAGTTTTTTTACGAAAACAGAACACCCGTAACTTACGAAGAGTTATCGCATCATTTGGTTAATGCCCTCATATCTACGGAGGATGAGAGGTTCAGAGAGCATTCAGCGATTGATGCTAAATCTCTTGGTCGCGCCATTGTGGGGGCTTTAACAGGCAGGAATGCAGGAGGAGGGTCTACAATAACCCAACAATTATCTAAAATGCTTTTTACGGATGTTTCTTCGAATATCGTCGAGCGCGTTTTTCAAAAGTTCAAAGAATGGGTCATCTCCGTGCGTTTGGAGCGAAATTTCACCAAAGATGAAATTTTAACCATGTACTTGAATAAGTTCGACTTTTTGTATTTGGCTGTAGGCGTTAAGTCGGCTGCAAAAATATACTTTAACACAACCCCGGATCAACTTTCAATTGATCAGGCTGCCTTACTGGTCGGGATGGCAAAAAATCCATCCAGGTACAATCCCAAGCGTTTTCCCGACAATGCTTTGAAAAGACGTAATGTTGTTTTTGGCCAAATGCATCGCAATGGGATTATTTCCGAATCTGTTCGAGATTCTTTAAGCAGTTTGTCTGTAGTTTTAGACTTCAAACGAGCCAACCATAACGATGGTCTGGCACCCTATTTTAGAGAGCATTTGCGAAGGTATATGAAAGATTGGTTGAAGCAGAACAAAAAGCCAGATGGAACCCAATACAACCTCTACTCCGATGGGTTAAAGATTTTTACAACGATAGACTCTCGCATGCAGCAATACGCAGAAGAAGCTGTAGCTACCCACATGCCAATCTTACAAGAACAATTTTATGATCATTGGGATGTAGAGGTTTATGAAGAGTCAGAGGAGCCTGAGGAAGTCGAAGAAGATGTCGTAGAAGATCTTGACGATGATGTAGAGAGGTATACACATCCGCCTTTTGATGAGGCTTTGCGCCCGGGGCAAGTTGACACCATAATGTTCACGGCAATGAAGCGCTCTGAGCGTTACAGAAAACTCAGAATGCATCAGCTTTCAGCTGACGACATAGATACGATATTTAATCAGCCCGCTAAGATGCGAATTTTTACTTGGGAGGGTGCCAAGGATACGCTCCTGAGTCCAATGGATTCTATCTTACATTACAAGTACATATTGCAAACCGGAATGATGTCTATGGATCCCCAAACAGGTTTTGTTAAAGCCTGGGTTGGAGGTATCGATCACCATTATTTTAAATACGATCACGTTAAAGAGGCTAAAAGACAAGTTGGATCAACCTTCAAACCATTTGTTTATGCAACGGCCATTGATCAACACAATTATTCACCCTGCATGAACGTTCCTAATGTTCAGGTTGCTTTTGAAAAGGAGCGATGGGGCTTGGAAGAAGATTGGATACCGAAAAATTCAGGTGATGTGTATGGTGGGGAGTTAAATTTAAAACAAGCTCTAGCCAAATCGGTAAATACAGTTTCAGCCTATTTGATGAAACGCGTGGGTCCTCGTAAAGTCCGAAAAATGGCAAGAGCCATGGGTTTGGAGGGCCGAATTCCACCAGCTCCTTCAATCTGTTTAGGAACGCCCGACGTATCTGTTTTCGAAATGGTAGGAGCTTATGGAACTTTTGCCAACAAAGGGGTTTATACCACACCCATATTCTTAAATCGAATTGAGGATAAAAACGGTGTTGTCTTAGACGAGTTCAGTTCCAGCACCAAAGAGGTGCTGAGCGAAGAGAAAGCATATGTAATGCTTGATTTAATGCAAGGTGTTACTAAAAACGGCTCTGGTGTAAGGTTGCGATGGAAGTATGGGTTCCGGAATCAAATTGCCGGTAAAACGGGTACAACACAAAATCAGTCAGACGGCTGGTTTATAGGCGTTGTGCCAAATTTAGTAACGGGTGTTTGGACTGGGGCTCAGGATAGGGCTGTACATTTTAGAACAGTCACCTTGGGGCAAGGAGCGAATGTTGCTTTACCTATCTGGGGTGAATATATGACACGTGTGTATCAAGATGTTGATTTAGGAATTTCCAAAGCAGATTTTGATTCGCCTAACAATCTTTCCATAGAGTTAGATTGTGCGAAATTTGAGAAAGAGCGCATCAGTTTTGATGACGAAATTGAAGCTGAAGAATTTTAAGCGATACCCTTTCGACCCCCCATTAATAAATTAATGTAATTTTTTTGTTATTTTTATAATACTCGAAGTGCTATATTTTTACGTATAATCACTTGTAATTCAATAATTAAGAAATGTTATGATTGATAAAGTTGTTCCCAACGTACACATTGCCTTATCCGGGATAAAAGACGGGATGACTCTCATGCTTGGTGGGTTTGGTCTTTGTGGTATTCCTGAAAATAGCATCGCAGAATTGGTGAAGATGAAAACCACACGTTTAACATGTATCTCAAACAATGCTGGTGTGGATGATTTTGGTTTAGGGCTTTTATTGAAAGGTAAACAAGTTAAAAAGATGATCTCATCTTATGTTGGAGAGAATGAAGAGTTTGAGCGGCAAATGCTGAGTGGTGAGCTGGAGGTAGATTTAATTCCTCAAGGTTCATTGGCAGAACGATGCCGGGCTGCAGGATCAGGAATTCCTGGTTTTTATACGCCAGCCGGGTATGGAACAGAGGTTGCTGAGGGTAAAGAAGTTAAATTTTTCAAGGAGAAAGCATACGTATTAGAAACAGCGCTAGAAGCAGATTTTGCGATTGTCAAAGCTTGGAAAGGTGATGCAGCCGGAAATCTAATTTATAAAGCAACCGCAAAGAATTTCAATCCCGTGATGGCTATGGCAGGGAAAATTACGGTTGCAGAAGTTGAAGAGCTCCTGCCTGTTGGTGTTTTAGATCCAAATCAAATACACACCCCAGGAATATTCGTTCAACGAATATTCCAAGGAAAAACCTTTGAGAAACGTATAGAGCAACGTACTGTTCGATAAATAAATAATACAATTATGTTAGATAAAGTTGGAATAGCAAAACGAATTGCACAAGAGTTGGAAGATGGGTTTTATGTAAATTTAGGCATCGGAATTCCAACCCTAGTTGCGAATTATGTTCCCAAAGATATTTCTATTGAATTTCAATCCGAGAATGGCATCTTAGGCATGGGACCTTTCCCCATAGAAGGAACAGAAGATGCGGATCTTATTAATGCAGGGAAACAAACCATAACGGCTCTTGATGGGGCTGTTTATTTTGATTCTGCAACAAGTTTTGCCATGATTAGAGGTCGGCACGTTCAGCTCACCGTATTGGGTGCTATGGAGGTGTCTGAGGATGGTGATATTGCCAACTGGAAGATTCCGGGAAAAATGGTTAAGGGTATGGGTGGGGCCATGGATTTAGTAGCCTCAGCAGAGAATATCATAGTAGCAATGATGCATACCAACAAGGAGGGGGAGTCAAAGATTTTAAAAAAATGCACATTACCATTAACAGGCTTGGGATGCGTAAAAAAAATTGTTACCAACTTAGCGGTCATGGAGGTGATGTCCGTTGGCGGTCTCAAACTCTTGGAGCGAGCCCCCGGAGTAACGGTTCAAGAAATACAGGCTGCAACGGAAGCTTCGTTATTAGTCAACGGTGAAATTCCAGAAATGCAGTTAGTTTCTTGACTTCTGAAAAACGTATGACAAAAAAAAGACGCTTCATTTGAGGCGTCTTTTTTTATTGGATAAAGAAATGAGTTACTCAGCGAATGGAACAACGCTTACGTAAGATCTGTTGTCTCTTTTCTTTTTAAATTGGATGGTACCATCACACAAAGCAAATAAAGTATGGTCTTTACCAATACCTACATTTTCACCTGGATTGTGTTTTGTACCTCTTTGTCTAACGATGATATTACCAGCAATAGCTAATTGACCACCGTAAATTTTGATTCCCAGTCGTTTCGATTCCGATTCACGACCGTTTTTGGAACTACCGACACCTTTCTTGTGAGCCATGGTTCAATTTTTTTTGGTTAATTAATTAGGCTTTTACTTTTTCAGCTTCTGGAGCGGCTTTTTTAGCTGCTGCCTTTTTAGTGATGGTCCCGATCGTTAACGAAGTTAAATACTGTCGGTGGCCGTTTTTCACTTTGTAGCCTTTTCTTCTTTTCTTTTTGAAGACAATTACTTTGTCTCCTTTCAGGTGGCTCTCAATCTTCGCTGAGACTTTTGCACCTTTTATAGCTGGGGCGCCAACGGTAACTTTGCCTTTGTCTTCGATTAAAAGAACGTTGTCGAAAGTAACTTTCGATCCTTCTTTTCCTTCTAGACGATTGACAAAGATGCGCTGATCTTTTTCAACTTTGTATTGATGCCCTGCTATCTCTACAATTGCGTACATCTGCTATGTTTTAAGATATGTTTAAAATACTAAATGGTCTGCAAAATTACACAATTATGCCAAACTGGCAAATCACTGAGCTATCTTTTGTTTACTAAGTAGACTCCTCCGATGATGATCGCAAAGCCACCGATCTGATGTATGGTGATTACTTCGTTATCGAGAATGCCCCAAAGTATGGCTATGATTGAGATAAAATAGGTGCACGAAGTGGCGAAAACAGCTCCGGTCATTTTTATTAATTTGTTAAAAGCGATTACGGAAAGTGCCGAACTACTTATTGCTAAGAGCGCGGTGTATCCAAAGCTGGACCATGCCTTAGGGTGGTTCTGCATCACGTCCATAAAGTCTCCACTAAAGAGGTAAATACCCGCCCATGGGCCAATAAAAGTAAGTGACAGCGTGGTTATTTGTAGAGCGTTTAAATCTTGAAGGTGAGCTTTGATGATGTTCGCGCTCCAGCCATAACAGGCGGTTGCAACAATGACGATTGAGCTGTATTGAAGCACTTTTCCGTTCAATTCTTGTAGGTCGGGTAGGAGAAGAAACACTGTTCCAAGAACTCCAATAAAAGCACCAAGATAATGGGCGTATTTCACTTCAAGCTTGTAGAAAAGAACGCCTATTAGTAGTGTAAATAGGGGTGTTAAAACATTAAGCATGCCCACAAGGCCAGACTCCAAGTAGGTTTCTGCCTTGCTAAACAAAAAAGCAGGGATTGCACTTCCAATAAGTCCAGTTCCCAATAGAGCCCAAATGCTGTTCAAAGGAATTTTTCGGTAAAATTTCCGTCCAAGAATGGCTACGCACAGAAAAGCAATTAAAAGTCGAAGAGCCGCGACTTGCTCAAAACTGAAGGCATCAAGACCTCGTTTAATCAAAATGAATGAGCTTCCCCAAACAAGCGACAGGGAAAGTAGTATGATCCAATGACCCAGGGGGGTATCAATTTTCTTTAACATATCATCACTTTAGTTAAATTGCTGTTAATACCGAATGCAAATGTACTGATTTAAACCTGTTCTTGATGATAATTTGTACCTTTGCAGTATTAATCTTAAACAAAGAGAATAATGAATAAGTTGGTAAAATTTAGTTTGATGTTATCTGTGATGTTTGCCTTTGCTTCTTGCTCCGAAACTACAGCACAGTCTCAAGAAGTAAGTCAAGAAGTGTCCGCTGCATCTAAAATGCAGATGAACATACAGGGAATGACTTGCGCTATGGGTTGCGCGCGTTCCATTGAAGTGGAGCTTAAAAATATTGATGGAGTTAGCGACGCTCTTGTAGATTTTGGTTCCGCTACAGCCAGCGTGTCTTTCGATTCAGCCATAACATCCGAAGGCTCTTTGGTAGACTTTGTAAATTCTTACAGAAATGGATCCTTCAAAGCGGGTTTGATTTCTGAAAAATCATGTTGTGCACCTAACAAAGAGAAAAGTTGTACGGAAGAGCAAAAAGCAAAGTGTGAAGCCTCAGAAGCTAAGTCATCTGTTAAGAGTGCTTCTAAAACTTGCGGTGCCAATTAATACATTTTATTTGCCCAAATAAGTGAATCTTGGTGCATAAAACTCTACTCAATTTCACCAATAGTAGCATTTCTGTTCTATGGTTTCAAATCATGGGTGCATCAGCACTCATTCGCAGTATTAATTGGGCTTACTCATACTTTGAATCGGCAAACGAACCATACACATGTCATTTAAATTTTTCGCAAAGTTTACGCTCGTAAGTATTTTTCTGATTATTGTTGCAGGGTCCGTTGTTCGTATGACAGGTTCTGGAATGGGCTGCCCTGATTGGCCAAAGTGTTTTGGTTTTATCATTCCGCCGACCCATATTGAGCAAGTAGAGTGGAGGGAGACTCAGCCTTTTTTTGCAGGACAAATGATCATCTACGAGGCGCAGTTGTGGTCTGCCAAAACTAATTTTACTACTGGAGGGAGTTACGACGCATCAAATTGGGCGCCATACAAGAAACACAATTATGCAATATTCAACGCCACGCATACCTGGTTTGAGTACATCAATCGCCTTATAGGAGCACTTTCAGGGATTTTTACATTCGTTATGTTGTTGATGTCCCTTAGGTTCTGGAATTCAAAAAGAAAAATTGTTTTTCTGAGTGCCGTCGTTGTGTTTTTAATGGGTTTTCAGGCTTGGCTTGGAGCTACAGTGGTGTTTTCAGTTCTTCAGCCTGCACAAATTACAATTCACATGTTGGTGGCTTTACTGATTGTTGCTTTGATGATGTATTTAATCTCAGAACTACCCGAATCAACAAAAAAAGACCCCTTAATCTTTGATAAGACTTTAAATCGCCTTCTTGTTGTTGCTATTATACTGAGCCTCATACAAATTACATTAGGGACTCAAGTTCGTCAGTTGATTGATGAGATATCAAGAAGCTTGGGTCATACACAAAGAGACCTTTGGATTGGTTTGGCAGGAAATACGTTCAAATTTCATAGGTCCTTTGCAATTTCACTTGTTGTCGTTCATGCCCTGCTGTTTTACAGAAACTACAAGCTTCAATGGAGTTTTCGAGGAGTTAATGCCCTTGTTTTTGTCGTTGCCTTGGAGGTTTTGAGTGGGATCATACTCACCTATTTTGACATGATGGCGTTGATGCAACCGATTCACCTAGTGGCGGCGAGTCTACTGTTTGTCATTCAAATTTCCCTTTACTTTCAGTTTAAGAAGCTTAAGACCACTTGAGGCTCTCCATCAAAGTGATGAAATCTTCCTTGATGTACTGTTTAACCGGTAGAAGCGAGTCTGCATTTGGCGTTTCGTTAAAGTAAAGCGAGCCTCTAAGAAAGTGTTCAATGCTATCCGTCAAAAAAAATTGAAGGTTCGATGCGGTATTTCCTTGAATGTCATAGAGAACTCCATATGCACGATTGATATCATTGGCGTAAACTTGCTCCGTTATCCCATCTGACCGAACTCCATGATCGTATGCTAATTTGTGACTCTCATCAATGATGCGTTCTAAATTTGAATTGAGTTTTTTGTAGGTGATGTAAATGGTCGCATTGTGACTGGGGTATTCAATGGTGTACCAACACGAATTCATGCCTTTTACAATGTTAACATTTTTAGGCCTGAGAAACTGATGAGCGCATTCGCTGTCATAAGGGAAGTACTCTTTTTCTGATAAATCAATTCTATGGTAGCCTAAAGGCTTTGGAATGTAATTTTCAGAGCATGAAACAAAGAGCATCGTCAATGTTATAAATAGTAGCTTAATCTTCATGGCTTTAATTTCTTACCCTTCAATAGAGACTTTGATGGTTGTAACTCTTCTCTTATTCACACCCTCAATTGTAAATGTGAATTTGTCAAAGGTAATTTTTTCATTTTTTTCAGGAATGCTTCCCGTCAATTCTAAAATAAATCCGGCAAGGCTGTCTGATTCTCCTTTTGCATTTTCAAAAAGCGCTCCTTCAATGTTTAATATTCTGTAAAAGTCGTTCAGCGCAGTTTTCCCTTCAAAAACATAGTTTAACGCATCGAGTTTGGAGTAAATGATGTCATCATCATCAAACTCATCACTGATGTCCCCTACAATCTCTTCGATGATGTCCTCTAGGGTAACGATCCCCGAAGTACCTCCGTACTCATCAACAACGATTGCTAGATGAATTTTTTTCTCTTGAAACTCTTTGAGTAGGTCGTCAATTTTTTTATTCTCTGGCACAAAGAATACTTCTCTTATAAGTTCATTCCAGTTGAATTTAGACGACTGGTTTAGGTACGGTAATAAATCTTTGATGTACAATATTCCCTTGATGTTGTCAAAAGAGTTTTGGTAGATAGGAATTCGGGAATATCCTGTTTTTTTGATTGTTTTTAGTATTTCATCAAAGGTGCTTTTTTGGTCTAAGGCGGTAACATCAATTCGAGAACGCATGATTTGTTTTACATCTGTACTACCAAATTTAACAATTCCTTCCAAAATCTTTTTTTCATTCTTATCTTCATTTTCGTCACTGGTAAGTTCCAGGGCGTTGGACAAATCGTCCACAGAAAGTTGATGCCCTTTTCCTTCTAGTTTACGATCGATTATCTTAGAACTAGCAACAAGAATATAGCTTAGAGGTTTGAACAATTTATCGAAGATGGACAAGGGAAGTGATATGAATCCTACAAATTTTACTGCATTGTTGTTTGCGTAAACTTTCGGAAGTACTTCTCCGAAAAGTAAGAGTAAAAAAGTGATGATGATTACTTGTACTAAAAACTGCAACCAAGCGACTCCTTGAAAATTAAATAATGATGCTGAGATGAATGTTGCCAGAATAATAATACCAACATTCACAAAATTATTCGTAATTAATATTGTGGCTAACAGCTCTTTGGGTTTAGATAAGAACTGGCTTATTACTCGTGATCTCTTAGAGTTTTGGCGTTTTAAATCTTCAATTTCATGAGGTTTAAGTGCAAAAAAAGCAACTTCTGCCCCCGAAATTAAACCGGATGTTCCCAAGAGGACCAAAAGAACTCCAAGAGAAATGAAGACGCTAGAATCTATAGGATTGAAAAATGACAACGTTTGTATAGCAAGTAATGGGGGTTCGGGGCTCAAAGCTCAGTATTTAGTTTCTTAAAAGGGTAAGTCTTCTTCCATTTGTA
Source organism: Flavobacteriales bacterium UBA7430 (assembly GCA_002478765.1). GTDB lineage: Bacteria > Bacteroidota > Bacteroidia > Flavobacteriales > UBA7430 > UBA7430. Next base: position 2,947 of record DLQO01000001.1, on the reverse strand, counting down.
TCGGAGACTCATGCACGAAGGAATTTGGATTGGGCTCTTCCAGTACATTTGTATCTTCTGGTTCTGATGTTTTTTTGGTGGAGCCCATCATCTGCATTTGGTCTGCAAGTACTTCGCTAATGTAACGCATTTGTCCACTTTCTTTGTCTTCCCATGAGCGCGATCTGATTCGACCTTCAATCAGCACTTTATCTCCCTTGTTGAGGTATTTGTCAGCGACCTCAGCCAATCCTCTCCACAGGACAATATTGTGCCACTCAGTGTGGCTTGTTTTCTCACCACTTTGTCGGTTTTTAAAAGTTTCTGTGGTTGCAATAGAAAAACGACACATAACCGTCCCGCTCTCTAGGGTTCGGGTTTCTGGGTCTTTCCCCAGGTTGCCAATCAAGATTACTTTGTTCAAGGAAGCTGCCATACTAGCATTAATTTAAGTTAATAGATATGTATATTGGATATACCAAACTTAATGAAATTATTTTTTGTTATCAAGGGGATTGAGTAGTTCTTCAAAAAACTTTTCGATGGGCTTGGGGACTGGCAAATCCATGACTTCTTCGCGATTTAGACTCAGCCATTTCTTTCCTACAAGAGGGGTGTTAATTTGTACATGATGAATGAAAATGCTTAATTTTTGATGACTCAACTTGTGCGTGTAATGTTTTGTCCAAATATGATTGAACGCGTTCTCATCGAAAGGCGTAACAAGTTCCCCTAAAGAAGTCATTGTATCTTCTAGTGATGTATGATTAGATTCATGTAAAGGGAAATCGTAAAGATTCTTCCAAATGTCATTTTCCGTTCTTTTTTTCATGAGAAATTTCCCGTCATGCTCTAGGCAAAAATAATTGAGATACCTTTCTTTAATTTTTATGCCCTTGATTTTAACGGGCCTCTCAGTGATGATATTTCTTGCGCGAGCCAAACACATAGATTCAGTTGGGCAAAGACTGCATTTGGGGTTTTTTGGTGTGCAAATTGTCGCGCCTAAATCCATCAGAGCCTGGTTGTAATCTCCCGGATCAGTCTGACTTACAAGTTGGCTTGCAAGTGTCTGGAATTGAGAAATACCTTTTGAGCTGTTTATGGCTGTTTCAACATCAAAGACCCTGGACAAGACTCTGTAGACATTGCCGTCTACTGCTGCCTGCACCTCTTTAAAACATATCGAGCTGATAGCAGCAGCTGTGTAAGGCCCCACACCTTTAAGTTTTAACAACTCTTTGTAAGAGTTGGGGAAAACACCTTTTAATTCTTGGTGAATAAATTTTGCAGAATGGTGTAAGTTCCTTGCCCTGGAATAGTAGCCCAGTCCTTGCCATAATTTCAACACCTCATTTTCACTAGCCTCGGCCAAATCCTGAACGGTTGGGAAGGCTTCTGTGAATTTGAGATAATAATTTAGGCCTTGTGATGTGCGTGTTTGTTGAAGGATTATTTCTGACAACCAAACTTTATAAGCATTTTTCGTGCTTCTCCATGGGAAATCCCGACGTTCGAACTGGTACCATTGCAGTATATGACTAGAAAAATCCATGCTTAATGAGATGTGAATGAGAATATTATACCTTGAAAATAAAATTTAAGTTCTTTTCGAATTGAAATGAAAAAACGTATATTTGCCACCCCAAATTTAATGGGAAAACATTTATAAATACCGTTTCAAAAAGAAAAAAGAATATGACTAAGGCAGATATCGTAGCTGAGATTGCGGAGAAGACAGGTTTAGAGAAGGTTGATGTTCAAACAACTGTAGAGGCTTTTATGGACGAAGTAAAATCGTCTCTAGAATCTGGGGAGAATGTTTACTTGAGAGGTTTTGGGTCTTTTATTATCAAGGAGAGAGCTGAGAAAACTGGAAGAAATATTTCTAAGAACACCACGATCATCATTCCTGCCCACAACATCCCTTCATTCAAACCAGCGAAAGTATTTATGGACGGTGTAAAATCGAACGTAAGCGTAAAGTAATAGTTTTATGAAAAGAAGTCATCTTGCAGCTGTTGTTATTGGAATTGCCTTAGTTTTGTATATTTACACAAGTTCGGTAAGACCAACACCTGCTATAAAAGAAGCTCAGGCTACCTTGACTGAGCAAATTAAGGAGGCTTTACTAAACATTAAAAACAGCGAAAGTCCCGAAGCTCAGATGAAAGGGATTTTACAAATGAAGTCATTGGCTGACAAGCACCCTCAAAACGCTGATTTGCAGTGGAATATGGGTATTTTCTCCATGCAATCTGGGCAGCACCAAAAAGCGGTAAATCGCTTTGAAAAAGTCATTCAGTTGGATGGCGATAGGCTTGAGGCTCACATGCAGTTAGCCTTAAGTTACGTAGCATTAGAAGACACGTCTCAGGCTCAGACTACATTATCTGTTTTGATTGAAAAATCAGAAGGAGACATGCAAGACAGGGCCATTACGATGTTAGAGAAATTAAAATAGTATTAACGTATTAAACGACTACACTATGCCAAGTGGAAAGAAAAGAAAAAGACATAAAATGTCTACGCACAAGCGTAAAAAACGTTTGAGAAAAAACCGTCACAAGAAGAAGAAATAATTTTTTCTTCTTGATCACATAGCAGGCACCTTATGAAGGGTGCTTTTTATGCTTTGTGTATAACCTACATAAAACAATTTTTATTTAGTGAATGAGTTAATTGTTAAGTCTTTCGATCAGGGAGTAGTGATTGCGCTGCTCAAAGATGGAAAGCTAGTTGAACTCCACAATGAAAAGAGTGATAACAGTTTTGCAGTAGGTGATATCTACCTTGGTAAAGCAAGAAAAGTTGTTCCTGGACTCAACGCGGCATTTGTCGATGTTGGATACGAGAAAGATGGATTTTTGCACTACCATGATTTAGGACCACAAGTCCGTTCCGTGAATAAATTTGTCAGAAAGACCATGTCTGGTCGCCAAAACAAATGGTCACTGACTGATTTTAC
>DLQO01000012.1:22810-68644 GCA_002478765.1 Flavobacteriales bacterium UBA7430 | reverse complement strand
CATATTGTCCTGAAATCTCAGTCATCGCCCAATGTAATTCTGCAGCACAAGCTAAAATTGAAATCGAATCAAATGAAGTTGACCTTCTTTTTTTGGATGTCGAAATGCCGAATGAAACGGGGTTTGATCTATTAAATCATTTTCCAAACCCAACTTTTAAAGTCATTTTCATTTCGGCTTTTGAGCAGTATGCCTATGAAGGGTTCAAAGTCAATGCTTTAGACTACTTGTCAAAGCCGATTGAAAAAGATCGGTTCATTGCATCTACAAACAAGGCTGTATTATCTCATCAAAACTTAAATGAGGTAAATGAATTGAATGTTCAAATTGATATGATTGACTCACACCAGGCTCTCAATTCACTGCTAGTTCCAAGAAAGAGAGGGGCTGTAACGATTCGAATTGAGGACATCTGTTATCTTGAAGCATCGAATAATTACTGCATCATACACATGTATGATGGCGAACAATATGTGGTTACGAAAACCTTGAAAGATTACACACATATTTTAAACAATGATTTTCTAAGGGTTCATAAATCGTATTTGGTTAACTCACAATACATATCTGGTTATATTAGATCAAATGGAATTAAAATTCATCTAAAGACGGGTACTATAATTCCTGTATCAAGACGAAAGCAGGGCTTGTTTTTAAACCATTATATACCAAATTTATGATTGGTTATTTGAAAATTGTATTCATATATTTTGTAATTAGTTCTTTTGCATATCCAACAGTTCTGAAGAGTTGTTCGGACAGTGATTGTGTTATTTCAGGTTTAACCATACTAACAAAAAAGGTAATTAATTCTCGCCATACATGTATTAAATGTTTTTATTCCAATTGTAAATCACAAATAAATAAATCTGATACAATTGACCGTAATGATTCCATTATCATTGATGTCAATCACCCCAGTTCATTTAAAAAAAGTAAAATTATTTCTCAGTACCGATTGCTAGGGTTGAGCAATAAGTGGATAGGGAATGATATCGACCATATTGAATTTACATCATTAGATCCAGGTAATTATTGCTTCGAATACAGAGTGAAATCTTTAAGAAACCCTTGGAGTATTCCTGCAACATTTTCATTTGTGGTGGATAAGCCCTTTTGGATGAGAAGTACATTCATTGTATCGATGTTAAGTATTTTGTTTTTTGTGTTAAATTTTATTTTCCTCAAGTATTTAAAGGCAAAGAATCTTAGAGGCTTGGTTTATTTGAATAACAAACTTGAACTAAGTGAAATGAAAGGTAGGCTGTTACACTCTATGATGAATCCTCACTTCATCTTTAATACATTAAATTCCATACAATATCATATCAGTTGTAAGAATCCAAATGAAGCTCAAAAAAACTTAAAGCTTTTTTCCAATCTTATTCGAAAAAATTTAGAAATAAGTCAGAATAAATTCATCAGTATTGATGAAGAGATTTCTTTCCTTGAAATGTATATGTCTCTTGAAAACAAACGCTCTGGTAATGTGTTTACCTTTCAAATAGACCATTCAGTAGATATTGATACTTCTTGTTACATGATACCCTCTTTAATGATTCAACCCCTCGTTGAAAACTCAATCAAACATGGTCTTTATGAAAAAACCACACCAGGTAATATCAGTGTTGAATTTGTTAAACATAACAACCATATAGAAGTTATTGTTATGGATGATGGTCTAGGCTTTGAATCTGATGAGATTGACGAAAAAGAGAATCTGGGCATGAGTTTGACGATTATAAAGGAGCGATTGTTATTAATGAAATCCCAACATAATTTTGAATTTGAAATAAATTTTAGTAAATTGTATGAAAATAAGGAGGATATGTCAGGTGCAAAGGTCACTATAAAACTGCCCTTAATTCTAAAGCATATACCTTTAAACGATACTTGAGATGACACATTTAAATAAGATTTTTTAGTTAGTGTAGAGTTTTAGAGCTCTACTTTTTTTTTGTTATAGAATGCAGGAGGGTGATTTTTGGGGTCGAATTACTTTTCTGTAAGAAAGAGCCTTAGGGCTCTTTTTTATTTAACAATACTTAAGGATGCCTTTTATCATGATTTTAATCTCGACAACACCTAATTCTAATTCACATTAGCTCAATTTCTTTAATTAAAACCCTACTTGATACTCATTGATAGGGATTGATTCGCAACATTTTTTTAAATTCGTGCCGCAATCATTTTAAAAAACGATTAAAAGTCATTTCTTGTGATGCTTTTATTTTTAATGTTTGAGCGAAACGATAACTCTAAAACAGTCTCATGAAACAAACAAAAAATTACAATGCGGCACTAGCAACCTTGGTTACGGTTTTTTTCTTTTGGGGATTTATTGCAGCCTCAAATGGCGTGTTTATTCCATTTTGCAAGAATTACTTTAACCTAGATCAATTTCAATCCCAATTGATTGATTTCGCCTTTTATGGCGCTTACTATATTGGAGCACTTCTTTTATTTGTTATATCAGGCTATGCCAAAACAGACATCTTAAATAAATGGGGATTTAAAAACGGTATTGTTTACGGTTTGATCATCTCTGCCGTAGGAGCTGCGTTAATGATTCCGGCAATTTCAAGTGGGTCTTTTACATTTATTTTAGCTTCATTATTTGTTGTAGCGCTTGGTTTTTCTTTACAACAAACTTCTGCCAACCCTTTTGCAATTTCCTTAGGAGACCCATCTACAGGCTCTTACCGATTGAATTTAGCTGGTGGTGTTAATTCTTTTGGTACAGCCATTGGACCTATTGCCGTTGCTTTAGCTCTTTTTGGCGCAGCAACGTATACGGATGAGCAAATTGCTTCGATTGACTTATCTACAGTAAAGACATTGTACATCGCTGTAGGCGCTTTATTTTTGCTTGCTGCTTTGTGGTTTATTTTTTCAAAAAAATTACCTCAGGCTAAAGGGGATACTAATTTTGTACAAGCACCAAAGGCCGTAAAAACTCTTGGTTTTATAACCATTTCATTACTGGTTATTTTCTATTTTGTTTTTGATCAATACAAAGGAACAGAGGTAGATTCGAATCTCATCTTTTTACTTATGATCGTAGCGTTAGTTATCATTGTTGGAGGTTTATTACTAGCCAATAAAAGCGCTTTAAAGAGTCCCGCAGGATGGGGAGCCATGCAATACCCTCAATTGGTTATGGGAATGCTTGCTATTTTCACCTACGTAGGAGTTGAAGTGACCATACAAAGTAACTTAGGAGAGCTTTTAAAGTCCGATGCATTTGGAGGTTTTTCAGATTCTGAAATTGCACCCTACATCTCTATGTACTGGGGTTCTTTAATGATCGGTCGTTGGGCTGGGGCCATTACGGTATTTAACCCCGGTAAAACACTTAAAAACATCCTGTTCATCATCGTTCCATACATCGCTTTTGGAGTGGTTTTATTCGTGAATCATGTCAGCAATAATGATGTCAGTGGATTGTATTTGTACGGATGGAGTATCTTACTTCTCATTGGTGGATTTTATTTTGGACAAGAAAAGCCTGCAAAAACATTGTTTATCTTTGGTCTACTAGGCATGATTGCCATGATTATAGGTTTATTTACTGAGGGTACAATTGCCGTTTATGCTTTTATGAGCGGTGGGCTATTTTGCTCTATCATGTGGCCTAGTATTTTTTCATTATCCATAGCAGGCTTGGGCAAATACACCTCTCAAGGTTCTGCTTTTCTAATCATGATGATTTTAGGTGGAGCAATCATTCCGCCTATTCAAGGGAAGCTTGCTGACCTTTTTAACATACACAACTCATATTGGATTACTGTGGCATGTTTTGCTTATCTCATGTTTTTCGCAATCCAAGTAAAAAGAATTTTAAAAACCCAAGGTGTAAATTATGACGCATAAAATGAAATTAGCTGTAGGTATTGATATAGGTGGAACAAACACCGTCTTTGGATTGGTTGACGAAACAGGCAACTGTTTGGTTCAAAACGCCATAAAAACAGGAGATTATCCTGCTGTTGAAGATTTCGTAAATGAAGTTCAAAAAGGAGTGAATGCTTTGATCTCTAAATTTAATGATTCAAAGATTATTGGTATGGGTATTGGAGCGCCAAACGCAAACTTTTATACAGGAACCATAGAGCATGCACCGAATTTAAAATGGAAAGGTGTTGTGCCCCTAGTTCGTTTATTTGAGGCTTATTTCGACTTCCCTATATCATTGACTAACGATGCAAATGCAGCAGCGATGGGAGAGCGTATTTATGGAGCAGCAAAGGGAATTGATGACTTGGCTATGGTTACCCTAGGAACGGGACTAGGAAGTGGATTTGTCGTTAACGGTGAATTGGTCTATGGTCATGACGGTTTTGCTGGAGAGCTTGGACACGTAATTGTTGAAAAAAATGGTCGTCTTTGCGGTTGTGGTAACAGAGGTTGTTTAGAAACCTATGCTTCAGCAACGGGAATTGTCAAGACTGCGAATGAGTTTTTAGCCAAATCAAAGGATTCTATTCTATCGGATCTACCTGAAATTACAAGTAAAGCAATCGCTGATGCGGCACTTCAAGGTGATAAAATGGCTTTGGAAATATTTGATTACACTGCAGAGAAACTAGGGTTTGGTCTTGCGAGTATGGTTGCAATTACCAGTCCTAAACTCATTGTTTTATTTGGAGGACTTGCTCAAGCTGGAGATTTAATCCTAAAGCCAACTAAAAAATACATGGAACAGTATCTTCTGAAAACATTCAGAAACAAAATTGATATTGTACCCAGTCAACTAAAAGCAGCAGACGCTGCTATTCTTGGAGCAAGTTCTTTAGCTTGGCAAAAAAATTAATTGTTTTCAGCCAAACAAATTGATGTCGAGTGTTTGTTGAATATTACGTCACGTGATTTGCAAATTTCCTGATGTATTTAGAAAATACTAAATTTGATAGGAATACGTACTTTTTTGTAAGGATTAAAATCCATTAAAAAACCCTCCTAAATTGTGAAGTACAATGATGAAAAATAAGAAAATAGCCATAATTGGTTGTGGTAACCTCGGAGAATCTGTACTAAATGGGTTGATTTCGAATACTGATTTCACCAACTCTAACATTACCGCTACTCGAAGAAATCTAAAGCCTCTGGATCATTTAAAGGATACCGGTATCAACTTAACCAGCGACAATGCAAAGGCGATTGAAGCATCCGACATTATTATTTTAGGCCTTAAACCCTTTAACATAATTCCCATACTTAAGGAGCTTAAGTCACATTTAATTCCTGGTAAACACATTGTAGTGTCCCTAGCTACTGCCGTAACTATCGATGACATTCAAGGAGTCGTTCATCCGGGAGTTTCAGTCTTCAGAGCCATGCCAAACACTGCTGCTGATGTAGCAATGTCTATGACGTGCATTTGTTCAAATACAGATCATGAAGAACAAAACCTTCTAATTCAACAATGTTTTGACTCTGTAGGAGCAACAATTTCGATTGATGAAAAGTTGATGGATGCTGCAACCGTATTGGGTGCTTGTGGAATTGCTTATGTCTTAAGATTTATGAGAGCGATGACAGAAGGTGGTGTTGAAATTGGTTTTGATGCACAAACAGCCTGTGATATTGCAAAACAAACCGTTAAAGGTGCCGCAGAGTTACTGATCGGACGAAATCAACATCCAGAAGTTGAGATAGACAAAGTTACCACGCCCAAAGGTTGTACCATAGCAGGATTAAATGAAATGGAACACAACGGACTTTCATCTTCGGTTATAAAAGGTATCGTTGCTTCTTTTGAGCAAATTAAAAAGTAAATTCTGCATTGCTAAAGAATTTACGAAAACATTTTATCGTAAAAAAAATATCTATATCTTTGCTGGAGTAGACTAAGAAAAATGAACACAATTCAGATACATCATCATCACCATACTGGATCTCAAACGAGTCAGGGATGATGTGTGTATACTAATATTCCAAACCCCGTTTGAGTAAATCAAACGGGGTTTTTTGTATTTCAACTTCAAGGTTTGCTCAAACATCTTAACAACAAACAGAATGAGTAAGCTAAAAATTGCAATTCAGAAAAGTGGACGTTTAAACCAAGATTCACTCAAGCTCCTTAAGGCTTGTGGAATAGATGTCAATAACGGTAAAGATCAGCTTAAAGTTGAAGTTCAAAATTTCCCTCTTGAAATCCTTCATTTACGAAATTCAGACATTCCGCAATACGTTCAAGATGGTGTTGTAGACATTGCTATTGTTGGTGAAAACCTTCTCATAGAAAAAGAAAAAGAGATTTCCATTGTAGAAAAACTTGGTTTTTCAAAGTGTCGAGTATCTCTTGCAGTTCCTAAGGATGTTGATGATGAATCTCTTAATTACTTCCAAGGGAAAAAGATTGCCACATCCTATCCAAATACGGTTACATCCTTTTTGAAGAAAAACAACATCAATGCTGATATTCACACCATATCGGGTTCTGTTGAAATAGCACCAAACATTGGTTTGGCTGATGGAATATGTGACATTGTTAGTTCAGGAAGTACACTTTTTAAAAATGGCCTCAAAGAAACTCAAGTCATACTTAAGTCAGAAGCTGTATTGGTGAAGTCTAAAACCCTGGGTGTTGAAAAGCAAGAAATATTAGATCGTTTATTGTTCAGGATACAATCTGTGTTGAGAGCAAAAAACACCAAATACATTTTAATGAATGTTCCGGATGCTAAGATCAAAGAAGTAACGAACATTCTTCCAGTTCTCAAAAGCCCAACCGTTTTACCTTTAGCTGAAAAGGGTTGGAGTTCTCTACACAGTGTGATTGAAGAAAATAAATTTTGGGAAATCATTGATGAACTAAAGGCCGTTGGTGCCGAAGATATATTGATTATACCTGTCGATAAAATGGTGCTCTAATGAATATAGTTGAAACCCCAAACAAAGATGTATGGATGAATTACACTTCACGTCCAGGCATCAAGAAGCAAGAACTTGATAAGCTTGTTGGAGGCGTTATTGCTGATGTTCAGCTAAACGGTGATAAAGCACTTCAAAAATATACAGAGAAATTTGATCGGGTTAAGCTTAACCGATTTAAAGTTGATGAACAAGAATTCAACAAATCAGTCGATCTGGTGTCGAACGACCTGAAGAATGCTATAGCATTGGCAAAGAGTAACATTGAAAAGTTTCACAGATCACAAATTTATACAGAACGTAAAGTTGAAACCACTGAAGGTGTTCAATGTTGGAGAAAAAGTGTCGCTATTGATAAGGTGGGTTTATACATACCGGGCGGTTCAGCACCTCTATTTTCCACCATACTAATGCTTGCAATACCAGCAAAACTTGTAGGATGCAAAGAAATTATTGTCTGTACACCTGCAAATACTCACGGCGAAATTAACCCAGCCATATTGTATACATGTCAATTATTAGGGCTTAAAAACGTGTTCAAATTAGGCGGTTCTCAAGCAATTGCCGCTATGGCATGCGGCACCGAAACGGTTCCTTCTGTGTACAAGATATTTGGTCCAGGAAATCAGTTTGTTACTAAGGCTAAAGAATTGGTACAACAAATGGGAGTTGCGATTGATATTCCTGCCGGACCTAGTGAATTACTCGTCATTGCGGATCAAACATGTAATCCTTCATTTGTAGCTGCAGATTTATTATCGCAAGCAGAACACGGAGCTGACAGCCAAGTTATTTTACTTTCCGATGACAGAGACGTCATTAGCCAAGTAAATCAACAATTAGCCATTCAACTTCAGGAGCTACCGAGGAAGGAACTTGCTGTTAAAGCTCTTGAAAATAGTCGTGCAATTTCGTTTAACACTTTTGCCGATTGTATCGAATTCAGCAATCAATACGCACCAGAACATTTGATTATTGCCTCAGAATCTGCTCTTGATAGCGTTGAAAATATTACCAACGCAGGGTCAGTCTTTTTAGGGAATTACAGTTGTGAAAGTGCTGGTGATTACGCAAGTGGAACAAATCACACACTTCCTACCAATAGTTTTGCTAGAAACTACAGTGGGGTTTCCATTGATAGTTTCGTTAAGAAGATTACCTTTCAAAACATCAACAAGAATGGCATTGAGAATATCGGTCCAGCTATCGAAATTATGGCAGAAGCTGAGGAGCTATATGCGCACAAAAATGCTGTTACACTAAGACTAAACGAAATTAGGAATGTTTAACCTAGAGGACATCACCAGAAAGAATATTTTACAAATGAAACCCTACAGTTCTGCCCGGTCAGAATTTAAGGGCCAAGCGGGTGTGTTTTTAGATGCAAATGAAAATCCTAACGAATCTTTATTGAACCGTTATCCGGATCCACTTCAAATTCAGTTGAAAACTGAAATTGCAAAACTTAAAGATCTATCTATAGATCAAATATTTTTAGGTAACGGTAGTGATGAAGCTATTGATTTGTTGTTTAGGGCATTTTGTGAGCCCGGTACGGACAAGGCTTATATATTTCCTCCAACGTATGGTATGTATACCGTTTCTGCAGCTATTAACAACGTCGAAGTAATTGAACTACCCGTTGAAAGGGACTTTGGGTTACCAGCAATTAACACCATCATTGACCGATTAAATAGTGCCGGATTGTTATTCATATGTTCGCCTAACAACCCTACCGGAAACTTCATTGATCAAAAAACAATCAAAGAATACGCAGATGCTTTTAAAGGATTGCTCGTTGTTGATGAAGCTTATGTAGATTTCTCAAGTGAAAACAGCAATTTGAGTTTACTCGTAGACGTCCCAAATTTAGTTATTCTTCAAACTTTCAGTAAAGCATGGGGTATGGCCGGAGCAAGGCTGGGGATGGCTTTTGCTGGTGTTGAAATCATCGATACTTTAAATAAAATTAAGCCTCCTTACAACGTCAATACCTTAAGTCAAAAAGAAGCAATAATAGCATTAAATAATGCATCAAAAACCAACAACCAAATCAAATCGATTATTGAAGAAAGAGATAACCTTGTGACTCAACTACAGGAGTTGAATCATGTCGTTAAAATTTTCCCTTCAGAAGCAAATTTCTTATTGGTTGAGTTTAAAAATGCAGATGTCTTATTCAACAAACTGATTGAAAAAGGCATCATTGTAAGAAACAGAACGAGTCAAGTTAAGGACTGTATTAGAATAACCGTTGGTACGGCAGAAGAAAATACCCTATTATTAAAAACATTAAAAGATATGCAGGGATGAAAAAAGTGTTGTTCATAGACAGAGATGGTACGTTAGTAATTGAACCTCCTATAGACTTTCAGCTTGATCGTTTGGAGAAATTAGAATTCTACCCAGGAGTTTTTTCAGGATTATCTAAGATTTTTAAGGAGCTTGATTACGAAATCGTTATGGTTACTAACCAAGATGGATTGGGGACTGATTCTTTCCCTGAACCTACATTTTGGCCTGCTCAAGACAAAATCATTCAGGCTTTTAAAAACGAAGGTGTTACTTTTACAGAAATCCTGATTGACAAGAGTTTCCCTGAAGATAATGCACCTACACGAAAACCTCGAACGGGTTTATTGAATAAGTACATTCACGGGGCTTACGACATGGAGAAATCATACGTGATTGGAGACCGAGATACGGATATTGAATTGGCAAAGAACATGAATTGTGGAGGCATATTCATAGGCTCAAACAATAATGATGCAGCTCTCAACACATTAAGTTGGGAAGAAATATATCAGTTCTTAAAAGCAAAACCCAGAACAGCGAATGTGCTTCGTAAGACGAATGAAACCCATATAGAAATTAGTGTCAACCTGGACGGCTCTGGAAAAAGTAGTATCAGTACAGGTATCGGTTTTTTTGACCACATGCTCGAGCAAATTTCGAGACATGGTCAATTAGACATGGACATTCATGTGTCGGGTGATTTAGAAATTGATGAACATCATACCATCGAAGATGTAGCCATCACTCTAGGAGAAGCTTTTTTAGAAGCTTTGGGGTCCAAAAAAGCGATTGAGCGATATGGATACTTGCTGCCCATGGACGACTGTTTGACACAAACAGCAATAGACTTTGGAGGAAGGCCTTGGTTGGTTTGGGATGCAGATTTTAAAAGAGAAATGGTCGGGGAGATGCCCACTGAAATGTTCATGCATTTTTTCAAATCATTCAGCGATGCTGCAAAATGCAATCTTAACATAAAGTCCGAAGGTGACAATGAGCATCACAAGATTGAATCCATCTTTAAGTCATTCGGTAAGTCCATTAAGATGGCAATAAATAAAACAAACAACTACAGCATACCCAGTACAAAAGGAAGTTTATGATTGCTATTATAAAATACAATGCAGGCAATACGTGTTCTGTTCAAAATGCACTTGAGCGATTGGGTTATGAGACAATCATCACGGACAATGAAGAAGAACTCCAGAAAGCTGACAAAGTAATATTTCCAGGAGTTGGAGAAGCCAGTACAGCAATGACTTACCTAAGAGATCGTGGTTTGGATCAAGTTATTTTAAGATTAAAACAACCGGTTTTGGGAATTTGTCTGGGACTGCAATTGATGTGTGAAGCTTCAGAGGAAGGAGATGTTTCTTGTTTGGGTATTTTCAAGAGTAAAGTTTATAAGTTTCCAAATACAGAAATTACTCCGCACATGGGGTGGAACGACTTCACTGATCTTAAAGGTGTTTTGATGAAAGGTCTTAAAAAGACAAACGATGTGTATTTTGTTCACAATTACTACGCTGATCTTTCAAACGAGACTACCGCAGTCTGCAATTACATCAAACCCTTTAGTGCAGCTCTTGAAAAAGATAATTTTTATGCTACTCAATTCCATCCTGAAAAGTCTGCAGACATTGGAGAAAAAATACTTAAAAACTTTTTAGATTTATGAGAATCATTCCCGCAATTGACATCATAGACGGCAAATGTGTACGTCTCACTAAAGGCGATTACAGCACTAAAAAAGTTTACAATGAAAACCCCTTAGAAGTTGCTAAAGAATTTGAAGCAAACGGTATAGAATTTCTTCATTTGGTTGATTTAGATGGAGCGAAATCTAAACGGATCGTTAATTATAAGATCCTAGAAAAAATTGCTTCCTCTACAAGTTTACAAATAGATTTTGGTGGTGGATTAAAATCTGATGAGGATCTAAGAATTGCATTAGATTCTGGAGCAAAACAAATAACGGGTGGGAGTATTGCTGCGAAAAACAAGCCTGTGTTCATCAATTGGCTAAACAAATATGGAGGGCAAAAGATTATACTTGGTGCCGATTGCTTGAATCGTAAGATTGCAACCGATGGATGGCTTGAAAGTTCTGAGTTAAACCTCATTGATTTCGTTAAAGGTTACGAAAAGGAAGGGATTGAATATGTGATATGTACGGATATTTCTAAAGACGGAATGCTTCAAGGACCTTCTACGGATTTATACAAAGAACTTATCGCCGAAACAAACATCAAGTTAATTGCAAGTGGGGGCATCGCAAAATTTCAAGATTTGATTGATTTAAAAGAAATTGGTTGTGAAGGTGCGATACTTGGAAAGGCTATATACGAAGGAAAGATAACTCTAAAAGAGCTTCGGGATCTATGTTAAAAAAAAGGATTATACCGTGTTTAGACATTCAAAATGGAAGGACTGTAAAAGGCATCAATTTTGTGGGCATTAGAGATGCAGGAGACCCAATAGATCTTGCTAAAAGATACGTACAAGAAGGTGCAGATGAATTGGTGTTTTTAGACATCACTGCCACCATTGAAAATAGAGATACACTGGTAAGTTTGGTGGACCGAATCGCTAAGGAAATTGACATTCCTTTTACTGTGGGGGGTGGAATTAACTCTGTGGAAGATGTTTCGAGAATTATTACGGCAGGAGCAGATAAGGTTTCAGTCAACTCATCCGCGGTAAGAAGGCCTGAATTGATCCGTGAAATTGCTAACGAGTTTGGAAGTCAATGTGTGACTGTTGCAATTGATACGCAAAAGACAAAGCAGGGCTGGAAAGTATTTACACACGGTGGGCGAAAAGAAACTGAGTTGATGACCATTGATTGGGCTTCCAAAGCTGAAGAACTTGGTGCTGGTGAAATTCTTTTAACCTCAATGAACAATGACGGTACTAAAGAAGGTTTTGCCCTGGAAATAACGGAACAAGTAAGTGAACAGGTTAATTTACCCGTAATCGCCTCAGGGGGTGCAGGTGTTGAAAAGGACTTTGAAATACTATTCAACACAACCAAAGCAACAGCAGGTCTTGCAGCTAGTATTTTTCACAACAACGAAATTCACATCCAAGACCTCAAAAAATATCTAAAAACAAAACAAATACCGGTAAGATGCAAATAGACTTTTCAAAAAACGACGGACTTGTACCTGTAATCATTCAAAATTCATCAACGCTTCAGGTTTTAATGCTTGGCTATATGAATCAGGAAGCTTTTGACATAACTAAGGAAAAAGGTCTGGTAACTTTCTACAGCAGAAGTAAGCAACGCATCTGGATGAAAGGTGAAACATCTAACAATACGCTAAAAGTTGATGAGATTCAGTTGGATTGCGATAGTGATACACTGTTAATTAAAGCAACACCAAACGGAGTAACGTGCCATACAGGTGCAACATCATGCTTCAAAGAGGAGACTTCAAAGGGTTTTGTTTATGCATTAGAGAATACCATACATAAACGTATTGACGAAGACGACAACACATCATATACCAACAAACTATTCAAACGAGGTGTAAATAAAGTCGCTCAGAAAGTAGGAGAGGAGGCAGTTGAAGTTGTCATCGAAGCTAAGGACAACAATGATCAATTGTTTAAAGATGAAGTGGCCGACTTAACCTACCATCTCCTAATTTTACTTAAGTATAAAAACATTCGTTTTGAAGAAATTGAAGCCGTTCTCAAAGAACGATCTTCTAAATAATTAAGAGTGTCATTTATAGATCTGATGGCGCGCTCATAAAGGCAAACATGCCAAGATTTACTTGTGAGTCTCATCAATTTATCTAAATTTGTAAAGGACATGAAGACAATCATTTTACATACGAATTGTCGTTGCAACGAAATCAATGTGTAACACAATATTTGGATCTACGTAGTATGTAACTAATCTCACCCGTCCATTTGGATGGGTTTTTTCATCAATCAAATGAAGCAGTTTAACACAACCATTTTAGACGTTATTGGGAACACACCAATCATCCGGTTAAATCATGTTGCCCGTCATGTCGATTCTGACATCTACGTGAAATTAGAATACATGAATCCCGGCGGATCCATAAAAGATCGTATGGGAGTATATTTGTGCCAGAAAGCAGTAGAACGAGGTGAATTAAAACCCGGTGGAACGATTGTAGAATCTACATCCGGAAATACAGGAGTAGGCATCGCCCTCTTTGCAGCAATACACGGGTATAAATGTGTTTTTGTGATGGCAGATAAGCAATCCAAAGAAAAGATTGATAATTTAAAAGCTTACGGCGCGAAAGTATTGGTTTGCCCTACAGATGTTGAACCTGAAGACCCGAAGTCCTATTACTCTGTGGCAGCCAAATTAGGAGACTTACCGAATTCTATTTTCTTAAACCAATATGGAAATCTCGATAATGGTAAATCTCATTTTGAAATTACAGGCCCCGAAATTTTCGAACAAACCAATGGTGATTTTGACACATTTATGGCGGGAGTAGGAACAGGAGGAACCATATCAGGCTGTAGTAGGTATTTAAAATCAAAAATGCCGAATCTTAAAACGGTTGGCGTTGATTGTGAAGGCTCTATTTTGATGCATTATCACAAAACGGGTGAAATGGGACAAGCAAAATCATACGTAGTAGAGGGTATAGGTGAAGACTTTATTCCTGAGAATGTTATATTCGAACTCATTGATGATTTTGTGATGGTGGGTGATGAAGATTCATTTCACATGACTCGAAAGCTTCTTCAACAAGAGGGTATTTATGCCGGTGGCTCAAGTGGTTCTGCTGTCGTAGGTGCCATTAAATATGCAGAAACCTTAGATAAACCCGAACGAATACTCGTTATTTTGCCCGATTCAGGAAATCGTTATGCTTCTAAAATATTTCAAGAAGATTGGATGCGAAATATGAAGTACATAAAAGAAAATCAAGTAAAGGACGAATTAGATTTAGAGATTCAAAAAATATTGAGCAATGAGTAATGCAAAAAAAATCAACAAAGCCACACAAGTTATACATGTTGGAAATGAGCCTGACCAAACAACAGGAGCAGTAATACCACCTATATATCAAACGTCAACATTCGTTCAATCAAGTCCAGGAGAACACAAGGGATACGAATATTCTCGTTCTCACAACCCAACACGTACTCGATTAGAAGAATGCTTGGCCGCTCTAGAAAATGCAGATCATGCACTCGTTACTTCGAGTGGAATGGCTGCTATTTCACTCATTTTCCAATCCTTTCCGGTGGGAACAAAGGTATTGTGTGGAGATGATGTGTATGGAGGGACATACCGTATCTTGAATACGATTTACAATGATAGATTTGAATTGAGACAAGTAAACAGCACCAATTTACCAGCTGTTCATAAAGAATTAAACGAATACAAGCCTGACCTGATATGGTTAGAGTCACCAACAAATCCCATGTTGCAGATCAGTGATGTAAAAGCAATTTGTGATGCTTCTCATGATGTTGGTGCTGTTGTTGTGGTGGACAACACCTTCATGAGTCCTTACTTTCAAAACCCCTTAGATTTAGGCGCAGATATGGTTGTACACTCATTAACCAAATACATTAATGGACACAGTGATGTCGTTGGAGGGTCAATTATGTTGAATAACAAGGAGCAATACGACAAGCTGTGGTATTTACAAAACTCAATAGGTCCTAGCCAATCTCCATTTGATAGTTGGCTTGTATTACGAGGAATAAAAACACTAGCCATTCGTATGGAAGCTCATGCGAAAAATGCACTGGAAATAGCTGAGTTTCTGGAGGCACACCCTAAAGTTGAAAAGGTTATATACCCTGGACTGCCATCTCACCCTCAGCACAATCTTGCTAAAAAACAAATGAAAGGCTTTGGAGGAATGTTGAGTTTAACCCTTAAAGGGGGCTTAGAGGAGGCCAAATGCTTTTTGGAAGAAGTACGTTTGTTTATTCTTGCTGAGAGTCTGGGTGGTGTGGAAAGCTTGATTGAACATCCGGCTATCATGACGCATGCTTCTGTGCCACTTGAAGAACGTAATAAGTTAGGGATTACCGATAATTTTGTTCGTGTGTCAGTAGGAATTGAAGATCTAGATGACTTAAAGGCAGACCTCAGTAATGCATTAGATAAGATATAGTCTAAGTACCATTCTAAACCACATATTTGCTACCGAGTATGTGGTTTTTTTATAATTATAGATTTACCATCAATACTTGGTAAAGTTTTATCATTTCAATAACATCGTCCTTATGAACTTTTTCGTTAGGACTATGAACATAGTCTTCTGGAGCACCAACAAAGCACCAATCAAAAGGATATGACGATTTTTGTAAGGCATTTCCATCGGAGCCGCCTGAATCTTCTACTTCCAACTGAAATTTAACATCATTTGCTTTCGCAATACTTATGACCTTATCTACATAAGATTTTCGGGGGATACCGGAATCTCTCATAGATATTGCAACACCTTTACCATGAAGTACTCCTTCAGTAACCCAGGTAATATCGGAGATCAAAGCTTGTTTAATATTCC
The DNA here is from genome assembly GCA_002478765.1 of Flavobacteriales bacterium UBA7430. Classification (GTDB taxonomy): domain Bacteria; phylum Bacteroidota; class Bacteroidia; order Flavobacteriales; family UBA7430; genus UBA7430. The sequence goes on along the minus strand of DLQO01000012.1, from coordinate 52,946 downwards.
AGTTCTCACAAATGTACTTACCCAGATATCCTACAGATCCACCACCGGTTTCTTCCCAACATGAAAACACAATAGCTCCATCAGTCAATGTTTTTGCAACCTGAAGTGCACACCAGATGCCTAAACGATTATCCATGTAACAATTTTGGAGGTATTCTTCTGATTCTCGCCAATTTGATTTGAATATTAAATTTGTGCCAGGCTCTATATCTCTATGAAACTCATAAGAGAGGTTGCTAGAGTCATCAACAAGCAATGTTGCTTCAATAGACCCAAAAGAATCCCGACCAACCAATAACGTTCCCGAAGTCAAAGAGGGGCCACCCAGCTTAATCAATTCCTTACCATACCGAACAGTAAAGCCTATAGAATCCATGTGTGCAAATATTGCAGTACGCGGATTTCCGAATTTTAAAATCAAACAGTCTTGAAAGCCATCACCGTAGACAAGTTCTGGCTGAACTTTCCATTCCAAGCAATTCGTTTTTACATAATCAATCAAAAACGCTTTCATTCTAACTTCATCACCCGCAGGCGAATGTATGGTTTGAAGTTCTTTTAATAAGCTATAATCCATGTGAATGTCGTTAAATATGTAATCTTTAATTTTAGGAAACCTTTTTTATTTTTATATTTTTCAAACCTTCAAATTTATCGAGTACCGTTTGACTCATTTTTTGTCGGCTTGTGAAAAAAATATCACAGGCAATTTCTAATTTTTGTTCCAAAATGGTAACCTCCAAATCTTTGATATATCTCATTACCGTGTTTATTTCAGGATAACCGCAATGAACATGAAACGTATCATCAACAGTACATTCTATAACATCTGCAGTGTTTAAGGTAATTGATGCCGCCTCTTTGTAAGCATTCATCATGCCTCCAACACCTAATTTAGTGCCTCCAAAATACCGAACGACAATCAAAGCAATATTGGTCAATTTCCTAGCATCTATTTGACCTAATATTGGTTTCCCTGCAGCATTTGTAGGTTCCCCATCATCGTTTACCCGGTAAACAGAGTAATCGGTCTTGAATCGATATGCATAACAATAATGTCTTGCCGTATGATGCACTTTTTTTAATTCCTCTATTTTTATTCTCAATTCATTTTCATTCAAACAAGGAATTGCATAGCCAAAAAATTTTGACCCGCGATCCTTGTAAAATCCTTCTACAGGTTTTTCTATAGTGGTATATGAATCTATTTCCATCATTTTAAACGAAAAATTATTTCTGACTAATTTAAGTCATTTTCACGAATACCATGTTCGCATACGATTCCTATTTCACTCAGTTATACAACTTATATTCGTAAAAAATTATAGGTGTTACTACCTATTAAAAAATGAGTGATTTCACCCATGTAAATCAAGAAACAAAGCACGATTAAAGTAACATATAATTATATATTTGCATGATTGTATTAAACTTAAATGTGTGAAAATGTTTCTTTTGATTTCTATAATTGTAGGGATGACTCTTAATGGTCAAGAACGGTATGATATTAATTTGATAAATATGGATAATTATGAGCTGTTGATTGGCTTTGGATATGAGTCTGCTAATATTGAAACGGTAAGGTGTAAGATTAATTCACCAACGCATGATGCTCGACATAGCATCAACACAAACCAAGGTTATGACATCAATACTTCATCAAAACTTGCATTGATTCCGGAAGGTGAGAAGTCATCGATTCGACTTGGCAACAGCAACAATGGATCTCAAAGTGAAAAAATATGCTATACTTTACGCGTAGACTCAGACAATAATTCTGGAACTGTAAACTACAAATATGCATTGGTGTTTCATACAACAGCTGCAAATATTGATTTGGAGATTCAACCTAAATTTGAAATAAAAATTTATGTAAATGATCTGTTAGTGGAAATACCTTTAGAAGTCACACCATACTCAAAACATATTGATTTCAATACAGAAAAATATTCTGATCAAAGAATCATAAGATGGTCCAATTGGGCTTCCGATCAGTTTGATCTAAGTCAATTCGATATTGATGATGAAATAACCCTTGAATTTGAAAGCTATGATTGTGCAGTAGGAAGGTCCTTCGGCTACGGATATCTTGTTATTGAATAAATTTAAACATTATAATGAACAATCAACTGGTCAGTAGAAAAAGAATCTACACTTTTCTTTGAGGAGTTTAGCAATGGAGCTGTAATTCCTTTGCAGATTTTTTCGCAGCCAATAAATACTCTAGCTTCATCCCACAAATCGATATCAATAAAAGATTGTAAGGTTTCTCTCCCTCCCTCAATAAGAATTGATTGAATGTTTCTCTCGAACAATTCTTTCACAATTTCTTGATGGAGAAAATCGAAATTTATCTTTATGTATTCAGTCACATCCGTATCCTTTCTATATTTCGTTGTGAAAACTAAAGTTTTTGTAGAGTCATCAAAAACATTTAATTCTGTTGAAAGCCTTAGACTTCGATCTAGGATTAAGCGCAAAGGTTGATTGCCTTCGCATAACCTGGCCGTTAATTCTGGATTGTCCATCTCTATCGTTGTGGTACCTGCTAAGATAGAGGCTTCTTCAGTGCGCCATTTATGAACACGTTTTTTGGACTCTGAATTTGTAATCCATAAAGGTTTTCCGGGCATCTGATTTATGGGTGCTATGAACCCGTCTTTCGTTTCTGCCCACTTCAGGATGATGTAGGGTCTTTGTTTTTTGTGAAATGTGAAAAATCGCTTGTGGGAGTCTTCGCATTCCTGCTCCATAACACCAACCTTAACACAAATACCTGCAGATCGCATCAATTCAATGCCCTTTCCAGACACTTCTGAAAATGGATCTACACAACCCACAACAACATTAGGAATTTTATGTTTGATGATTAACCCTGCACATGGAGGTGTTTTTCCATAGTGCGCACAAGGTTCTAAATTAACATACAAAGTAGACTCTTCCAATAATGATTTATTTTTGACCGATGAAATCGCGTGGACTTCAGCGTGAGGACACCCTGCTTTTTCATGCCAACCTTCGCCAATAATAACATCTCGATGAACTATTACTGACCCAACCATCGGGTTGGGATAAGTCTTACCCAATCCCATCGCCGCTAGCTCCAAGCATCTTTTCATGTAAATTTCATCCCTATGCATGCCTCAAAAATAGTCAAAATGCTTTAGTTTTAGGCTATGCAAAAAGTTAAAGATATTCGCCGTTATTTGGATCAAATGCTGAATGAAAAATATCCCAACACAGAACGAAGAAGTTTCAATCTCTGGATCTTGGAATATCTTTTCGATTTCAGTCCCACAGATGCCATCATGAATGCAGAAGATCTATTAGATGAAAAATCTGTAATCAAAGTTCAGCAGATGGTTGAATTGTTGGCAGAACACAAACCTATTCAACAAATTGTTGGTTATTCGTGGTTTTACGGTCATAAGTTTAGCATCAATGAAGAAGTATTAATTCCTCGTCCTGAGACAGAAGAATTGGTGGCTTGGATGCTAAAAGACCAAACCAATGATAAATCAATATTAGATATTGGAACGGGATCAGGATGCATTCCTATTTCGCTAGCAAAAAACAGCACCGCAAGTGTCACTACCCTAGATATATCTGAGGGAGCACTAAAAATCGCTGCATGCAATGCCAAGCGTTTAAACGTCAAAATCAACTTCATTTTGGCAGACATCCTCAATCTTGATGTTTTGAATGCATTATCAACTTACGATGTAATCGTAAGCAACCCACCCTATGTGTTAGATTCTGACAAAGAGTTGATGTCCTCAAACGTTGTAGACTATGAGCCACATTTGGCATTATTTGTCCCAAACAATGATGCTTTAAAGTATTACAGTAAAATTACCGAGATTGCTTCTAGAGTTCTAAATCCAGGAGGAATTCTATACTTTGAGATACATGAGTTAAAAGCACTTGAAGTGAAGCATTTATTAAAAAACAAGGGCTTTAGTTCCATAGAAATTCGTCAAGACATGCAAGGAAAAGATCGCATGATAAAAGCATTATTGAATGTTTAAATTGTTTAATTTAGTAAACAATAAACACGCTCCTTCAAATACAGTTTTAAACGCATTCATGCTATTCATCCGTTGAATTATGAATGTTTACAAATGACCGAAATGGACGCAAAGTCTAGAATTGACATATTACGCAAACAACTCGCTGATCACAATCACGCATATTATTTACTTGATAATCCTACAATTAGTGATTTTGATTTTGATCAACTCCTAGAGGAGCTTATCGTATTGGAGAAATTACACCCTGAATTATTTGACGTCAACTCACCCAGTCAAAGAGTAGGAGGTAGCGTAAATAAAAGTTTTGAAACCGTTAAGCATAAACGTCCTATGCTTTCTCTGGGGAATACATATTCCGAAGATGATTTAAGAGATTTTGATAAGCGTGTGCAAAAAGTTGTTTCAGAGAAATATACTTATGTCTGTGAATTAAAATACGACGGTGTCTCTATCAGTTTGCATTACGAAAATGGATGCCTAAAGCAAGCATTAACTCGCGGAGATGGAACACAAGGTGATGACGTAACCTCTAATGTGCGCACTATAAAAAGCATTCCCTTGGTACTTCAGGGAGATACACCGAATGAATTTGAGATACGTGGAGAAATTTTTATACCTCACAAAGGTTTTGAAAAAATGAATGAAGATCGCTTAGAATCCGATATGGATGCCTTTGCAAATCCCAGAAATGCTGCATCAGGCACCTTAAAGCTCCAAGACTCCTCAGTTGTTGCATCACGCCCTCTGGATTGCTACTTATATCATAGCTTGGGTGATTTGATTAAAATTGACTCACACTACAAAAGATTGCAGGCAGCTAATAAATGGGGGTTTAAGACCCCAACAGACACTCGAACCTGTGAGACTATAGAAGATGTATTGGAATATGTTAAACACTGGGAATTAGCCCGTAAAGACTTGCCCTATGATATTGATGGGATTGTAATTAAGGTTGATAGCTTACGCCAACAAGAAGAATTAGGCTTTACAGCAAAATCACCACGATGGGCTATTTCCTATAAGTTTAAGGCAGAACAAGCAGTTACTGTTTTAGATGAAATCACCTACCAAGTAGGGAGAACCGGAGCAATTACTCCAGTAGCCAACCTGAAACCAGTATTGTTAGCGGGAACCGTGGTAAAAAGAGCTTCATTGCACAATGCCGATCAAATCATGAAGCTCGATGTACGAGAAGGTGATACTGTATTTGTTGAAAAAGGAGGTGAAATAATACCTAAAATTGTTGGCATCCAGACGAACGATAGAGATTTATTCACAAATGCTACAACATACATCTCAGAATGTCCAGAATGCCAAACTCAACTCATTCGTAAAGAAGGAGAAGCACAACATTACTGCCCTAACGACAGAGCTTGCCCACCACAGATCAAAGGGAAAATAGAACATTTCATCAGTCGTAAAGCAATGAACATAGACGGTTTGGGTTCAGAAACCATAGATCAGTTTTTCAGAGAAGGGCTCGTCAATAACACCGCTGATTTATACTTTTTAAGTAAAGATGATATTCTTCCTTTGGAAAGAATGGCAGAAAAATCAGCAAGCAAAGCAATTTCTAGCATCGAGGAATCTAAAAAAATTCCTTTTGATAGAGTTCTTTATGCTTTGGGCATTCGTTATGTAGGTATTACTGTAGCAAAAAAGCTGGCCTACCATTACCAAAACCTTGATAACCTGAAAAGCGCTGATTTTGAAAACCTTATAAAGGTTGATGAAATCGGAGATCGAATTGCAAAAAGCGTTTTAGATTGGATGGGAGATCAACAAAATCTTGAACTCATTCAAAGATTAAAAAAATCTGGAGTTCAGTTAGAAATTGAAGCTGACATTTTAGCAAACAGAACACATGTATTACAAGGACAGTCTTTTGTTATTTCAGGAGTTTTTGCACAACATTCACGGGATGAGCTGAAAAAACTTATTGAAAATAATGGCGGAAAAAATACTTCGTCGATATCTAAGAAAACAAGCTATCTAATAGCAGGTGAAAACATGGGGCCAAGTAAACGTGAAAAAGCTGAGAAATTGAACGTTTCAATCATTTCAGAAAATGAATTTATACATTTGTTAGGATGAGCATTATTACCGAAATAAAGCATTGGTTTGGGCACTGGGAATTGAGGCGATCTAACGTAGAGCGAAAAAGAAAACACCAAGTCTTTAACCTTAACGATGCAAAGCGAATAACCATACTTTTTGATGGAACCTTACCCGATGACATTAAAAAAGTAAAAACATTTGTTGCGAAGCTCTCCAAGGGCAAAGATCTCGTTTCAGTATTAGGATTCGTTAATGAGAAAGACAAGTCTTTTGAGCATATGTCTAGTTTGCATTTTGATTTTTTCTCAAATCATGAGCTTAATTGGTACGGCAAACCACAAGGCATGATCATTGAAAACTTTTTAAAAGAAGAATACGACATTCTGATTGACCTAACTCTCAAACAATTTTACCCGCTTTCATATATGGCCGTAGCCTCCCCAGCTAAATTTAAAGTAGGGAGAACAAGGAACGATATTGATGTCTTTGATTTAAGTATTGAAACCCATGAAAAAACAGATTTATTACGTTTGATTAATGACATACATCATTATCTAAAACTGATTAAACCAATGCGATAGATTTGACATGATTTCGATAGATATTCAATTTAAAGAAGCATTACATCAATATTGCTTGAATAGTACACGTGAAAAAATAAAACGTTTAAATGATCTACTCAAGTCAAATCTCATTGACTTAAATAGTGCGACAAAAAGTACCGCAGGAGATAAACATGAAACTGCAAGAGCAATGATACATATTGAGCAAGATAACCACAGCAGGCAACTTTTAGAAGCTCAAAAAATAATGAATCTGTTAACTCAAATCAATACAAAGCCCAAGAGCTTTGCTCAAGCAGGTGCATTAATTAAAACCAATAAGGGTCTGTTTTATATAGCAACCGGATTGGGGAAGGTGCTAATCAATAATAACGAGGTGTATGTAATTTCCCCCGGTTCACCCGTAGGGCAAAAGCTACTCGGATCCGCACCAAAAGATACCGTAATTTTCAATAAAAGCAACTATTACATTGAACAGGTCATCTAATCAACCCTATGAGGTCGTTTGAAATACTTTTTGGGTACAAACAACATCCCAAAACACTCTCCATCTTTTTTAGCTATGTTCTTATGATGAACTTTATGAGCCTTTCGGATCGCTTTGAAATAATAGTTCTTAGTGTTTCTTAGTACACGAATTCTTTGGTGAATAAATAAGTCATGAATAAAAAAGTAGGCAGAACCGTACAGGGTAATTCCAATTCCAATCCAAAAATAAAAGTTCATGCCTTGCTCAACACCATAAAGAATACAAAGGATTCCTGGAATGGCGAAAATTAAAAAGAAATAATCGTTTTTTTCAAAAACTTTCTCGTGATTCGGCACATGATGATCCTTGTGCAAATACCATAAAAAACCATGCATCACATATTTGTGTGTAAACCATGCGACGCCTTCCATAACAATAAATGTTAGGATTACGATTGAAAGATTTAAAAGCAGTTCCATAGACATTCTTTTATTTATGATGAGTCTTTTCTAAGACAATGGATTTAACTTCTTCAAAACAAACTTTAAACCAACTGGTATAATCTTTAGGATCGTGCTGTAATGATGCACTTAAATCTTGAAAACTCATGTATTTGTATTCAGAAGCTTCTTCAGGATTCAGAACAGGTTTCACATCAGTAAACCCAATATAAACATGATCGAACTCATTTTCAATAAGACCATTATCGAAAGAAGTCTGATAAACGAAATGATGAACCAATTCTAGGTCTGATGTCATCCCCATTTCCTCCTTTAATCGTCTCACAGCTGCATCATAAGTATTCTCACCCGGACGCGGATGAGTACAACAAGTATTGGTCCATAAATCTGCAGAATGATACTTGTGATGTGCTCTTTTCTGTAGTAGCAATTCATTGTCGTTGTTAAAAATGAATACGGAAACAGCTCTATGCAAGAGACCTTTAGAATGGGCTTCCATCTTCTCCATTTCGCCTAATTCACGATTCAATTCATCAACTAAAATTACTTTTTCGATCTCCATTATAATTGAATGTACTTTATGTCGCTTTGGGTAAAACAACCAGAATTTATAATGAATGATTTAATTCGTGTTTTTAGATCAACATCGTTTAAATTCAAGTAATTACTCAAAATGAATTGCTTATCAATCTCTATCGAGGACTTATAACCTAAAAAACTAGGAATAGATAACTGAATAGTTAATCTTAAAAAGCGCAATTCGATTGCATCAAAATTACGAAGAATAGTTTTCTCTAAGATATTTTTGCCACTGAAAAACAAACTAGACTTACGAATAGGATTCCATGCATGCTTCGCTAAAATCATCTGTGCAGCACCCATGTATGCATCTAAAACCGTGCTTTCCGGACAACTATTTAATTGCTCAATCAGATTCTCTGTAACGCTTTCTGATGAAACAGATTTCTCATACATACTCCTGACCTTTATCAACCCACAATCGTTAGCATACCCGAAGACAGGAGCGAGGAGTGAGAATATCAAAAAGATTTTCATCATAGTGCATTCAGTTTTATCCTAATCGAGGATTGAACGAGTAGAGCAATTTTTTGGACATTGGGAATACGAATTCTAGAATCCATGACCTTATTTGGAGGTAGTTTTTTAATTTTTAAAAATAGTTTTTTGTAATAGAAATAAGCCAAATAAACACCTTTTCGAGCATTTTCAGGTAGTTGTTTGATACCCACAAGAGCTTCGGCAAATTCATCTGAAATCTCCGCTTCGATACTCGCTTTGTCTGCCTCTGAGAAATTAGCCATATCAACAGAAGGAAAGTAAGTTCTTCCCAAAGCTTCATAATCAGCTTTAGCATCTCTTAAAAAGTTCACCTTTTGAAACGCTGAGCCCAATTTCATTGCAAACGGTTTTAGTTTTTGGTATTGCTTGTTGTCATTATCGGTGAAGACACACAAACACATCAAACCTACAACCTCTGCAGATCCGAGTATGTATTGATCGTATTGTTGAGCATTATATTCTGTTTGCTTTAAATCCATCTCCATACTCTTTAAGAACAGGTCTACCAATTCCCATTCCATAGAATACTTATGATAAACGGTTTGAAAACTATGTAAAATAGGGTTTAGGCTTATACCTTCTTCGATCGCGAGTACTGTATCTTCACGAAACTTTTTTAACAAACTTGCTTTATCGTATCCATGAAAACTATCTACGATTTCATCAGCCAAACGAACAAAACCGTAAATGGAATAGATCGGTGCATGAATCTTGCGATCTAGATAGTAGATACCAAGTGAAAAACTCGTACTGTAAGCACGTGTAATCATTTTACTACTTTGATTGGAAATTTGATCGTACAACTGCATTATTTAGACTTTTTAATAGATTTTAACAACTGATCTGCAGCAACTTGACCGGAAATGATGGAAGGAGGTACTCCAGGGCCAGGAACGGTAAGTTGACCGGTGTAGTATAAGTTATCAATTTTATTGTTTTTAATCTTAGGTTTTAGATTCGCGGTTTGGAGTAGAGTGTTGGCCAAGCCGTATGCATTTCCTTTGTAAGCATTGTAATCAGATTCAAAATCTGAAATACAATAACTTCTTTTGTATGAGATGTGTGCTCTAATATCAGATTTCGTATAGGCTTCTAGCCGATCCATCATGATGTCAAAATACGTTTCTCTGAGAGCTTCGCCGTCCTCTAGGCCAGGAGCTAAAGGCATCAATAAGAATACATTTTCTTTACCTTCTGGAGCAACACTTTCATCCGTTTTAGAGGGACAGCAAACGTAAAATAACGGTTTTGATGGCCAAGATTTGTTGACATAAAGTTCTTCTGCATGTTGGTCTAAATCTTCATCAAAAAACAAATTGTGGTGATCTAAATTCGGCACTTTTTTATCTACACCCAAGTAAAAAAGTAAACTCGATGGTGCAAAAACTCTGTTGTTCCAATATTTCTCGTTGTAATTTCTATGCGACTCTGGCAGCAATACTTGTTCAACATGATGATAATCAGCAGAGGCAATAATTGAATCAACAGATTCATTCTTATGGTCAAATCTTAAGTGTGTGGCTCTGTTATGGTCTAGTACTATTTCTTTAACATCGTGATTGAGATGAAATTCAACACCTTGTTCCAGAGCTATTTTCTTCATAGCTTCTGGTATTTTTGAAAACCCGCCCATAGGGTAGAAGGTACCTTGTTTCATTCCTGCGAAATTCATTAAACTATACAGAGCAGGAGTGTCTTTAGGCATGGCACCTAAAAATAAAACAGGAAACTCCATAATAGCAACCAATCTAGGGTCTTTAAAGTATTTTCTTACATGGGTTCTGAAGGAAGAAAATACATCCAATTTGAAAACACCCATAACCAAATCCATTCGGAGAACCTCGAGTATTGAAAGGCCAGGTTGATAGACCAAATCGTTAACACCAATATTGTATTTATATTCTGCTCCAGACATAAATTTACGCAATTTATCTGCTGCGCCAGTCTCAATATCTTCAAACAATTGACAGAGTTCTTCCCATTTGGCAGGGATGCTTACAGCATCTGCATCTTTAAAAATCACTTTAAACCCTGGGTCTAATTTTATCAACTCATAAAAATCAGATGTGGTGTGGTTGAATTTATTGTAAAACTTCTCAATTACATCAGGCATCCAATACCAACTTGGTCCCATATCAAATGTAAATCCTTCTGCAGAGAATTTTCGAGCACGGCCACCAATCTGATCATTTTTCTCAAAGACATGCACAGAGTGATTTTCTTTTGCCAAGACGGAAGCTGCTGCTAATCCTGAAAAACCTGAACCAATAATCCCAATCTTTTTGTTTGTCGTCATTTAACTTTGTGATTTATAGTACTTTTACTTAAACACTGTTTTACTACTTAACTTTTGTAATATATATAAAGCTTCAAACCAACAATGAGTCTTATAATACATATTATGTAAAATTGTGTATTCTCAAAACAAGGGAGTGTTACTCCCCCATATTTGATTAATTGTTTAATGCCTTAATCTTTGAATTGGTTTCCTTCCAACAATCCATATCGTCGGTTTGGTAACATACATCCTTAAGAGCATACAAAACTTGTAAAGCATTAGGATCAATGCGAACCGCTTCTTTTAGAAAAGGTTTGGCCTTTACATACAGATTGTTTCTCTGTGTTTTGAGTTTGTTGTACTTTATTTGATCCGACTGACTCAAACCCAAATTATTCATTTGATCAATTAGCGTGGCTGTTTGATCTAAAAACAAGCTGGCTAGATTGTTGTTAGCATCAAAATAATCTCCATCTAGAGATATGGCATCTTGATATGCTTCAATTGCTGCATCATACCTTTTCAAAGATCCCAGTGCCGTTCCTTTTGCAAAATGTAAAACTTTATTTTCCGGCGCAGCTTCAATTGCTTGATCTAAACTAGATAACAAAGAAACATTGTCATTGATTGACAAGTAATAATTTACTTCTTCAAAAATCAATCCGGTATGATTGGGAGACAATGCTCTCCCCCTTTTTACGGCTTCAAATCGTGCTTTAGCGTCATCTTTTATAGTAAGTTCTTTAATCAGATAGATGTGATAATCTCCATTTCTGGGATTAACATCAATCAACCTTGAACTCAATTCAATCACTTTATCTGAATCCTTAGCTTCAATAGCCATTAAGTTGGCATTAAACATGTTAGCGGTGTCAACTAAACCAATAGTTTTATAAGCATTTACATCTACAACCGTTTCAAAAAGAAGTAAAGCGTCTGCGTATTCTTTCGCCTCATACTTCTGAATTGCAAGTGCATTGTAGATGTTTACACACCGAAGTAATTCATTGGTTGATTTTTTAACATAAGAACTCCCTTCAACCTCAATGCTTTGCATGTAGGCATCTCGAGCAATGTTTAGCAAGTCTAAATCCTTCTGACTGTCATAAATGGTGGAAAATATAAGTCCTTTGTTAAACCAGAACTTCCCAAGATCTTTTGATTTCAGAGTTCCCCCAGAAGTAAGTTTATCCTCTGCAGCACTAATGTATGACCGAGCAGATGTTAAATCTTGTTTTCTGAATGACAAAATCGCACTGGTTAATTCCGATTTCTGAGCCATTACCTGACTTGTCACAAGTATAGCTACCCAAATTAAAACACTTTTTTTCATAGGTATAAATTATGAGTTATTTTCAGGAGAAGTACCCACATCTCCTTCAATACTTTCAGGAGACTCTGACTCTTCTTCATCTTTATTAACCTTAGCTACTGCGGCAATATTCTCATGATCTTTTAAATTTATGAGTCGAACACCCTGGGTAGCTCTACCCATAACGCGCATATTTGCTACCTCCATACGAATGGTTACACCTGATTTTTTAATGATCATCAAATCATTCTCATCCATAACATTCTTGATGGCTATAAGATCCCCTGTCTTGTCCGTGATGCTTATTGTTTTGACACCCTTACCACCACGATTGGTAATTCTATAGTCTTCTATATGGGATCGTTTTCCGTACCCATTTTCAGAAACCACCAATACATTAGATTCTTCATCATTTACACAAATCATTCCCACTACTTCATCTTGGTCTTCAATACGAATACCTCGAACACCGGTCGCATTTCTTCCCATCGGCCGTGTAGCATCTTCATGAAAACGTATGGCTTTACCCGATTTTGCAGCAAGCATAATAAAAGAGTCACCAGTGGTAAGCTTAGCTTCTAACAATTGATCATTTTCTCGTATACCTATGGCGTTAATACCATTTACTCGAGGTCTTGAATAGGCTTCAAGGGTGGTCTTTTTAATTACCCCTCTCTTGGTACACATGATGATGAAGTGGTTGTTGATGTACTCTTCATCTTTCAGGTTGTCTACATTGAGATAAGCCATAACCTTATCGTCCGGCTCAAGGTTGATTAAGTTTTGGATGGCACGTCCTTTAGAAGTTTTTGACCCTTCAGGAATCTCATATACTTTTAACCAGAAGCATTTGCCTTTTTCCGTGAAGAACAACATGTAATTATGATTTGTAGCCATAAAGATGTGTTCTACAAAATCTTTATCTCTTGTAGTTGCCCCTCTTGAACCAACTCCACCTCTACTCTGAGTTTTGTACTCAGACAATAACGTTCTTTTGATGTAGCCCAAATGAGAAATGGTAATCACAACTTCTGCATTAGGAATCATGTCCTCAATGCTTAAATCACCACCAGCATACTCGATGTCTGTCCTTCGTTCATCACCGTACTTTTCACGAATCTCAATAAGTTCATCCTTAATGATTTTCATTCTAAGAGGCTCATTGGATAGGATGTCTTCTAAATGCGCGATTAACTTCATGAGCTCAGCGTGCTCAGCCTTAATTTTATCTTGTTCTAATCCTGTTAATTTTTGAAGTCTTAAATCGAGTATTGCTTTCGCTTGAGCTTCAGATAATTCGTAACGACTCATCAAGCCTTCACGAGCCTCTTCAGGCGTCTTAGAGGCCTTAATTAAAGCAATAACATCATCCAAGTGGTTCAGTGCAATCAATAATCCTTCAAGGATGTGAGCTCTTTTTTGAGCTTGTTTTAATTCGTATTGTGTTCTACGAACCACGACTTCGTGTCTGTGCTCTACAAAATACTTGATCATTTCCTTTAGGGTAAGTAACATAGGCCTGCCTTTAACCAAGGCAATGTTGTTTACCGAAAACGAATTTTGTAACGAAGTGTATTTGTATAATTTATTGAGGACAATATTCGGAATGGCATCACGCTTTAGAATGTACACGATACGCATTCCATTTCGATCCGATTCGTCGCGGATGTCAGAGATGCCTTCAATTTTTTTATCGTTCACAAGATCAGCAGTCTTCTTGATCATGTCAGCCTTATTGACCATGTAAGGTATTTCAGAGACGATGATGCAATCACGACCGTCCACTTCTTCAAAACACGTCTTGGCTCTAAGTACGACTCTACCTTTACCTGTTTCAAAAGCATTCCGAACCCCATCGTAACCGTAAATAGTACCTCCTGTCGGGAAGTCTGGCGCTTTTACGTAATTCATTAAGCCTTCCGTATCAATTGCATTGTCGTCTATGTACGCCGTGGTTGCATTGATGACTTCAGTTAAATTGTGAGGAGGCATGTTGGTTGCCATACCTACAGCAATACCAGATGCACCATTAATCAGTAAATTCGGAACTCGGGTTGGAAGTACGGTAGGTTCTTGAAGAGAATCGTCAAAGTTTAGTCGAAAATCAACCGTTTCTTTATCGATGTCTTTAAGCATCTCTTCCGAGATTTTTTTAAGTCTAGCTTCAGTGTAACGCATGGCAGCAGGGCTGTCGCCATCAATAGATCCAAAGTTACCTTGACCGTCAACCAACATATACCGCAGGGACCAATCTTGAGCCATACGAACCATGGAGTCGTAAACAGAAGAATCACCATGTGGGTGGTATTTACCCAAAACTTCACCGACAATTCTCGCAGACTTTTTGTGCGCACCTGTTGATCGAATACCCAACTCATGCATACCGAACAACACCCTTCTATGAACGGGCTTAAATCCATCTCTTACATCAGGTAAAGCACGAGAAACAATAACAGACATCGAGTAATCGATGTATGCAGATTTCATTTCTTCCTCTATGTTTATTGGTATTATCTTTTCTCCATCCGCCATCTAAAAGAGCTTTTTATGTTTGTTTTAAAATGTATTATATAAGACAGACGAATATAAGCTAAAATACACTGATTTGAGCGTGTATTTGAATGAATTAATTAACAATTTACACGCTTTAAATGTTAAAAAAGATAGTTATATATTCCGTTATTCGTTAAAAGCTACCTACCTTTGGTAGTATAGAAATTATTTACATTTAATTTATAGCTATTATGGATGAAAATTTCTCGCCAAGAGTCAAAGATGTTATTCAATACAGTAAAGAAGAAGCTTTACGACTAGGACATAAACATATCGGCACTGAACACTTACTTCTCGGAATCATTCGTGAAGGCGAGGGAATGGCAATACAAATCCTCTTATCCCTGGGTATTGACTTGAAGCTACTAAGAAAACGTATTGAAGATATTTCTACATCAGAAGTGTCTCCAAAAACTTCAAAGACCCCGAACCTTCCCTTAACAAAACAAGCAGAGAAAGCATTAAAGACCACTTTTTTAGAAGCCAAGCTTTTTAGCAGTGATATCATCGGGACTCCGCATCTTCTTTTGTGCATTTTAAGAAACGAATCAGATCCAATGTACCAATTGATGGATCAATTGGGTATTTCTTACGAAGTCATTAAAGAGCATTTTGAGGGTCGTGTTGGGGATGAACCTCATGAAGGATTAGGATCGGATACTCCTTTTGCTGGAGATGATGAATATGAGGATGACTCCGAAGGTTCAAGCTCAGAAGATTTTAGTTCTCGGAAAAAGAGTAAAAGCAAACCCAAGTCTAAATCTACAACTCCAGTACTAAATAATTTTGGAAGAGATCTTACCTTGTTTGCAGAAGAAGGTAAATTAGACCCTGTTATTGGTAGAGAAAAAGAAATAGAGCGTGTCTCGCAAGTATTGTCGAGAAGGAAAAAGAACAACCCACTTCTCATTGGAGAACCGGGCGTTGGTAAATCAGCCATTGCTGAGGGGCTGGCTCTTCGCATTGTAAAAAAGAAGGTTTCTCGAGTTTTATTTGACAAAAGAATCATTACCCTTGATCTGGCTTCGTTAGTTGCAGGTACTAAATACAGAGGGCAATTTGAAGAGCGAATGAAGGCCGTGCTTAATGAGTTGGAGAACAACCCTAACATCATCCTCTTTATAGATGAGATTCACACCATCGTAGGGGCTGGGGGAGCTGCAGGAAGCTTAGACGCCTCCAACATGTTCAAACCAGCATTAGCGAGAGGAGAAGTTCAATGCATTGGAGCTACCACATTAGACGAATACAGACAGCACATTGAAAAAGATGGTGCCTTGGAGCGAAGATTTCAAAAAGTATTGGTTGAACCAACATCCAACGAAGAAACGCTGCAAATACTCAAAAACATCAAAGAGCGTTATGAGGCACACCATAACGTTACTTATACAGATGAAGCACTTGAAGCTTGTGTAACCTTAACAAGCAGGTACATCAGTGATCGACACCTACCCGATAAGGCTATTGATGCTTTAGACGAGTCCGGTTCTCGAGTACACATCACCAATATAAAAGTACCTGAAAACATCATCTCACTAGAAAACAAGCTTCAAGAAATTAAAAATCAAAAAATTGAAGTTGTCAAAAAACAAAAATATGAGAAAGCTGCTCAGTTAAGAGATGTTGAGAAACAGACGGAAAGTGAGCTTTTAGATGCACAAATTTTATGGGAAGAAGAAGTTAAAGTTCACAGAGAACTTGTAACCGACACCAATGTCGCAGAAGTTATTTCGATGATGACTGGGATTCCTATAAAGCGTATTGCTGAAAAAGAAACAGCAAAGCTTTCTTTGATGGCTAATCAGTTGAAAGAAAATGTCATTGGACAAGATGATGCGATCGAGAAAATTGTAAAAGCCATACAACGAAATCGTGTAGGACTAAAAGACCCTAACAAGCCCATTGGCTCATTCATTTTCCTGGGGCCTACAGGTGTAGGTAAAACTCAATTGGCAAAAGAATTATCGAATCTATTGTTTGATAACGAATCTGCGATGATACGTATTGACATGAGTGAATACATGGAGAAGTTTTCCATCTCAAGATTGATTGGTGCACCTCCTGGTTACGTTGGGTATGAAGAAGGTGGACAGTTAACCGAAAGAGTAAGGCGTAAACCCTACTCGGTCATATTACTAGATGAAATCGAGAAAGCACACCCGGATGTATTTAACCTGCTTCTACAAGCTTTGGATGATGGTCAATTAACGGATAGTTTAGGTCGTAAAATTGACTTTAAAAACACCATCATCATCATGACTTCCAATATAGGAACTCGAAAATTAAAAGAGTTTGGCACGGGCGTAGGGTTTAGTACCTCAGCTAAAAAAGACAATCTAGATGAATATTCAAAAAGTATCATTGAAGGGTCTTTAAAAAAGGCCTTTGCGCCTGAATTCTTGAATCGTATTGATGATGTCGTTTTATTCAACACCCTAGGAAGAGAGGACATACATAAAATTATAGACATTGAGTTACGGAAACTTTTTGTAAGAATTGAGGAAATTGGTTTTACACCAAGCATCACCGAAGCTGCTAAAGATTATATATCCGATAAGGGTTTTGATTCTGCATACGGGGCACGTCCGTTAAAACGTGCCATTCAAAAACACGTAGAAGATCTGTTGGCAGAAGAAATCATCAGTAAAAAAATTGGTGATGGTGATAAAGTTTTGATTGATTTTGATGCAAAAAAGAAATGCATAAAGATTAAAATATCCAAGCCAAAGAAGAAAGCTGAAAAAGCTAAAAATGACAAGAATCTCAATTGAGACTTACGTGTTTAACAAGCAAAAAAAAACCGCCTCATTGGCGGTTTTTTTTTGTTTCAAACTTACTATGCGTTCTGAACTTTTATTAAATTCAAAGCAGAGCCTGCTTTAAACCATTCAATCTGCTGTGCATTGTAGGTATGATTTAATTTGATTGCATCGCTAGAACCGTCAGCATGAACCAAATCAAGTGAAAGTTGAGTATTCGGTGCAAAGGCATCTAAATCCGTAAAGTTGAACGTATCATCTTCTTGGACAAGATTGTAATCAGACTCATTCACAAAAGTCAAACCTAACATACCCTGTTTCTTCAAGTTGGTTTCATGTATACGTGCGAAAGATTTCACAATTACAGCGCAAACACCAAGATGACGAGGCTCCATAGCAGCATGCTCACGTGATGAACCTTCACCGTAATTATGATCCCCTACAACAACAGAAGGAACTCCTGCTGCCTTGTAAGTTCTAGCAACATTAGGTACTTCATCGAATGAAGCGTCAAGCTGACTCTTTACCTTGTTCGTAGCTCCACCAAATGCATTCACAGCACCAATCAAGCAGTTGTTTGATATATTATCTAAGTGACCTCTGTAGCGCAACCATGGTCCGGCCATAGAAATATGATCCGTCGTACACTTCCCTTCTGCTTTGATCAGAAGCTTTGCGCCCAATATGCTCTTTCCATCCCATGGACTAAAAGGGCTTAACAGTTGCAGTCGTTTTGAATCTGGGCTAACAACAATATCAACACCAGAACCATCTTCTGCAGGCGCTTGGTAGCCGTTGTCTTCTACCGCAAACCCTTGCGATGGCAATTCAGAACCTGAAGGCTCGGCCAACATAACGGACTCACCCTTATCATTCTCAAGCGCATCCGTTAGTGGATTGAAATCCAAACGACCAGATATCGCCACTGCAGCCACCATTTCAGGAGACGCAACGAAAGCATGTGTGTTCGGGTTACCGTCGGCACGTTTCGCAAAGTTTCTGTTGAAAGAGTGAACAATAGAATTTTTCTCCTTTTTGTCAGCCCCTTCTCTATCCCACTGACCAATACAAGGTCCGCAAGCATTGGTAAATATGCGTGTTGAATCAAATTTATTAAACGTATCCAATAAGCCATCGCGTTCCGCAGTAAATCGAACTTGTTCAGAACCAGGATTTATACCCAAAATGGCTTTGGGTTGAACTCCTTTATTTACCGCATCTTCTACGATAGAAGCAGCACGTGTTAAATCTTCATAAGAAGAATTGGTGCATGAGCCAATGAGTGCCCACTCAACATCCAGAGGCCAATCGTTTGCTACAGCCTTTTCTTTCATTTCTGAAACAGGGGTTGCCAAATCGGGCGTAAAAGGACCGTTTAAATGAGGCGTTAGTTCGGATAAGTCAATTTCTATGACTTGATCAAAATATTTTTCAGGACTTGCGTAAACCTCAGCATCTCCAGTTAAGTGTTCCGCAACTTGATCTGCGAGAGAAACAACATCAGCTCTGTCAGTGGCATTAAGATAACGTCTCATAGAGTCGTCATATCCAAAAGTAGACGTTGTCGCTCCGATCTCAGCACCCATATTACAAATGGTACCTTTTCCTGTAGCCGACATGCTTTCAGCGCCCTCACCAAAGTACTCAACGATACAACCTGTTCCACCTTTTACGGTTAGGATTCCTGCCAACTTCAATATAACATCTTTCGGTGCAGCCCAACCGTTTAGTTTTCCGGTTAATTTAACGCCGATGAGTTTTGGGAACTTCAACTCCCAAGCCATACCCGCCATAACATCAACCGCATCAGCACCACCAACTCCAACAGCAACCATTCCCAAGCCTCCGGCATTTACCGTGTGGGAATCCGTTCCAATCATCATACCGCCCGGAAAAGCATAATTTTCTAAGACTACTTGGTGAATAATACCCGCACCCGGTTTCCAAAAGCCAATGCCGTATTTATCACAAACAGAACTTAAAAAGTTAAATACCTCATTGTTCTTGTTTATTCCTTCTTGTAAATCTTTAGAGGCACCTATTCTGGCTTGAATAAGATGATCTGCATGAGCAGTAGAAGGAACAGCTACTTTATCTTTTCCGGCTTGCATGAATTGCAGCAAAGCCATTTGAGCCGTAGCATCTTGCATAGCAACACGATCGGGAGCAAAATCTACATAAGATCCACCTCGAACGTAAGGCTCAGAGGTTTTACCGTCCCATAGGTGCGTGTAGAGTATTTTTTCAGCTAAAGTTAAAGGCTTATTTACTACGTTTCTTGCAGCAGCTACACGCTCCGGGTAAGCAGCGTAAACCTTCTTAATCATTTCAATATCAAAAGCCATGAAAAATGGTTTTATGTGGGTTTTATTTTATCTTTATCTAGGTAAGCAAAATTAGGAAATTTCGCTTAAAAACAGAATTTGTCTATCTCTAATTTGTGTCTGTTGAAAATTACTATTGATTTGGTATATATTCATCAACAAAAAACGAATATCGTAAATAATTAAAGTATATGCAAGATGTTTACGTGAGTTAAACGCAAATAAAGCCTACTTAATGCACCATAATTCATGTATAGATGTTTGAATGATGATTTAAGGCTTGTTTTTAAACTTTAATGCTAAAGAATTTACGCAATAACGCAAACCCGTTTTTGTAGGTCCATCTGTAAACACATGCCCCAAATGGCCATCGCATTTCGCGCATAAAATCTCAACTCGAATCATCCCAGAAGTCGTATCCTTCTCCTGCTTCACTTTCCCTTCATTCGCATCATCAAAAGCGGGCCAGCCACAATGCGAATCAAACTTTGAATCCGAATGAAACAATGTTTCCTCACACCCAGCACAAACATACGTACCTGCTTCAAAGTGTCGATCGAACAGTCCGGTAAAAGCTCGCTCTGTACCTTTTTCTCTAAGAATCCGATACACTTCAGGCTCTAAAATATTTTTCCAATCTTTGTCTGTTTTCATAGGCATGACTTTCGTGTAAAGTTAAGCAATTATGACGCTATGTGCACTTTCAACGATTGTCAAAAACATTCAACGACAGAAACAATGCTTTCCATGTCAATGTCATTTAAAAAGTAAAATACTCAACTACTATCCCTATATTTACCTTGTTGTAAAAATAAAACCAATGAATATAGATTTTAAAAAAAATGAAGACGCTCTAAAACTCCAACTCAATGAAATGAAAAAAAGATTGGCTCGAATCAATCTTGGGGGCGGAAAAAATAAAATAGATAAGGAACATCAAAAAGGCAAGCTTACAGCCAGGGAGCGAATAAACCACCTAACCGACGATAGATCGAACTTTATGGAATTGGGTGCCTTTGCCGGAGAAGACATGTATCAAGATTATGGCGGTTGCCCTTCAGGAGGCGTTGTCATGGGTCTGGGGTATGTTTCTCGTAGACTATGTGTTGTTGTAGCAAATGATGCTACGGTTAAAGCGGGTGCGTGGTTTCCCACAACAGCAAAAAAGACTTTGAGAGCACAGGAAATAGCCATGGAAAACAACTTACCCATCATCTACTTGGTGGATAGTGCAGGGATATTTCTACCCCTACAAAATGAATTGTTTGCAGATAAAGACCACTTCGGACGCGTCTTCAGAAACAATGCGAAAATGTCGGCCATGGGAATTACTCAAATTTCAGCGGTTATGGGCTCATGTGTTGCCGGAGGAGCATACCTTCCCATCATGAGTGATGATGCACTAATCGTTGATAAAACAGGCTCTATATTCCTTGCAGGATCTTACTTGGTAAAAGCGGCTATTGGTGAAAATGTTGATAATGAAAAACTGGGAGGCGCTACCACACATTGTGAAATATCAGGCGTCACAGATTTTAAAGCTGAGAATGATGAAGATTGCCTTCAACGAATTCGTAACATTGTTGCAAAGATTGGCGAACAACCGAAGGCAGGATTTAATCGTGTAAAACCAAAAAAGCCAAAAGTTAACGAAAAGGATCTTTATGGAATCATTCCACAAAAAAGAGACAAGCCTTACAACGTTCGAGACATCATTACACGCTTGGTGGACGATTCTGAATTTGACGAATACAAGAAAGATTTTGGAAAAACAATCGTGTGTGGTTTTGCGCGAATAGATGGATGGTCGGTTGGAATCGTTGCCAATGAAAGAGCTGTTGTAAAATCCAAACAAGGCGAAATGCAATTGGGAGGCGTCATTTATTCTGACTCCGCAGATAAGTCTGCAAGATTTGTCATGAATTGTAATCAGAAAAAAATACCTCTTGTATTCTTACAAGACGTTACAGGATTTATGGTCGGTTCGCGTTCAGAACATGGAGGTATTATTAAAGATGGTGCTAAACTGGTGAGCGCAATGGCTAACTCTGTCGTGCCTAAATTCACCATCGTTATGGGTAATTCTTATGGAGCTGGTAATTATGCTATGTGTGGAAAAGCTTATGACCCTCGTTTGATTGTAGCTTGGCCTACGGCTCAAATTGCCGTGATGGGTGGCAATCAGGCAGCAAAAGTCTTGTTGCAAATTGAAAAAGCAAAATTAACCGCAAAGGGAGAAACACTCTCTGCGAAAAAGGAGTCAGAAATCCTTAAATCCATCACGGATAAATACCACGAACAAACAAGTCCGTATTATGCTGCATCTCGATTGTGGATTGACGCCATCATTGATCCGCTTGAAACTAGAAATGTAATTTCAATGGGAATTGAGTCGGCCAATCATGCACCCATAAAAGATGCATACAACGTAGGAGTTATTCAAACCTGATTCGTAAAACGTTAAAGAACTACAGAACATCGAGAATGCCAATAGATAAAACATACTTAAATCCTTTTAAGGCAAGTATAGATGACTATGCCTTACCCAAACGCTTCACCTTCCCGTTCTACCATGAGCCTCACCCCTTATGTGTTTTGGCAGCCAATGAGCTCCAAAAACACATAGAAACTCAAAGGACTTGGTACCACAACTTCGGTCTAAGCGCTAATAAAAAAGGGGGTGTTGGCAAAATGTTTGGCGTGCTATTGGTTCGAAGTGAAACGAATGAAATTGGATACCTATCAGCCTTTTCGGGTAAGTTAGCTGGTGTCAATCACCTACCAAACTTTGTCCCTCCGGTGTATGACATGCTTCAAGATAATGGATTCTACAAAAAAAAAGAAGCTTCTTTAAACCTAAAAAATAAAGAGATTGAAACGTTATCAGCCAATCCTAAAATAAAAGTTCTTCAAGGACAATTGAACGACATAAAAGAACAAGCCCGCCTGTCCATTCAAGACATCAGGAATGGCATGATTGAAAACAGAAAAATACGAAAATTAAAACGCAACACTGGACAAAAAGATTTAGGGAATGAAGCCTACCTGAAACTCAAAGATGAGCTGGCCAAGCAGAGCGTCATTGAAAAAACGGAGCTAAAGAAAAAAACAGCCTTGTGGAACCACAAAATTCTTGAAATTGAAACCGATTTAGAAAAGATCCTTTCAGTCATTGAAAAACTTAAAAAAGGAAGAAAAGAGGCTTCCCATTCGCTACAACTGGAGCTTTTTAACCAATATCAATTTCTGAATCGTTTGGGCGAAAAAAAAGGTTTGCTCAACATCTTCAAAAATACGGTTCAAGGAATTCCGCCCGCTGCAGCGGGTGAGTGTGCTGCGCCTAAATTATTACAGCATGCTTTTGCAAATGGATTTGAGCCATTGGCCTTTGCAGAGTTTTGGTGGGGTCAGTCACCAAAATCGGCCATTCGAAAACACCAACACTTCTACCCTGCTTGTTACGGCAAATGCCAGCCCATTCTTGAGCATATGTTGCAAGGCATGACTGTGGACGACAATCCTCTTTTAAAAAACCTTTCTGAAGGAAAGGGGATAGAAATTGTTCATGAGGATGAGGATCTTGTGATCATCAACAAACCTCCCGAAATGTTATCCGTTCCGGGCAAACATATTGAAGACTCGGTATACAGCAGAATGAAAGTTAGGTTCCCTGATGCTAACGGACCTCTTATTGTACACCGTTTGGACATGTCCACCTCAGGATTGATGGTGATCGCCAAAACTAAGCATGCACACGCCTTTATACAAAGACAGTTTATCAAAAGAACGATTAAAAAGCGTTACGTAGCCGTTTTGCATGGATTGATTCCTGAGGATGCAGGAATTGTTGAGCTGCCCTTACGCCTTGACATCGATGATAGACCCAGACAATTGGTTTGTTATAAACATGGGAAGTCTGCCAAAACAGAATGGAAGGTTATCTCGCGTAAGAAGGATAAAACTAAAATTCACTTCTACCCCATTACAGGACGAACGCATCAACTGAGAGTTCATGCTGCTCACCGGGATGGCTTAAACACATCCATTTGCGGAGATGATTTGTACGGTGAAAAATCCAATCGATTGTATTTGCATGCAGAATGGATTGAATTTACACATCCTAAGACCAAAAAAGTAGTGAATTTTCTAGTGGAACCAAACTTTTAATAAGTTGCTGAAAAACAAAAAAAACCATCCCTAAGGATGGTTTTTTATATACGTATGAATCTAGATTTACTTGACGTACATCACAGATTTAACTTCTTCAATAATTTTACTCACTTTCGGTAAGAATTCTTCCACCAAATTCGGCGCGTAAGCCATAGGTACGTCAGCCGTACATACACGCTTCACCGGAGCATCTATATGGTCAAATGCATTTTTTTGAACGTGGTAAGCAATTTCAGTAGAAAGAGAAGCCAATGGCCAAGCCTCTTCTACGACAACCAATCGGTTTGTTTTCTTTACCGAAGTAAGAATCGTATCGTAATCAATTGGACGCACCGTTCTTAAGTCAATAATTTCAGCTGAAATTCCTTCTTTCTCAAGTAAGTCAGCAGCTTCAACTACCTTTTTCATGATTTTCCCGAAAGAAACAAGTGTCACATCAGAACCTTCACGAACCACATCGGCAACACCAATAGGAATGATGTATTCCCCTTCAGGAACCTCACCTTTGTCTCCGTACATTTGTTCAGACTCCATAAAGATTACAGGATCATTATCTCTAATGGCTGCTTTTAACAAACCTTTAGCATCGTAAGGATTGGAAGGTACAACCACCTTTAAACCCGGACAGTTGGCAAACCAAGACTCAAAAGCTTGAGAATGCTGAGCGCCCAATTGACCCGCAGAAGCTGTAGGACCTCTAAATACGATTGGCATTTGAAACTGACCGTCGGACATCTGTCTGATCTTAGCGGCAGAATTGATGATTTGATCAATAGCTACAAGAGAAAAGTTAAACGTCATGAATTCAACGATTGGTTTCAAACCGTTCATGGCTGCACCGGTAGCAATACCCGTAAAACCAAGCTCTGCAATCGGTGTATCGATGATTCTTTTTTCTCCAAACTCGTCCAACATACCCTGACTGGCTTTGTAGGCACCGTTGTACTCAGCGACTTCCTCTCCTAATAAAAAGACCTTTTCGTCTTTTCTCATTTCTTCACTCATGGCCTCTGCAATGGCCTGTCTGAATTGTATAACTCTCATATTCGTACTTGGTTTTAATGCGACAAAATTACAATTTTATTGGTATTCAGTATGATAAATTGCATACTTTTTTAAACATAAAGAAAGCAGCCAATAATTTAATAATTTACGCACTACATCAACAAAAATTAATTTAGTCAAAATGGCATTTCGGTATATGATTTGCAGATTGGTTTTTTTATATTTAGAAACCCGAAGGTCGGAAATGATAAACAGAACCCTTCGGATGCATGTACATTTTAAAGATGTAAACGTTTATACATCTCTATGAAACAGATTGTCAAATTTAAAAATAGTTAATCCATGAAAATACTTGTCTGCATCAGTCATGTCCCCGACACGACTTCGAAAATTGTATTCAAAAACGACCTTACTGAATTTGACGCTTCTGGAGTGACTTTTGTCATGAACCCTTATGATGAGTTTGGGCTCACAAAGGCCATGCACATAAAAGAGTCTCTAGGAGGAACCATTACCGTTGCAAATGTTGGTTTAGCAGTTACAGAGTCTACCCTGCGAAAAGCCTTAGCTATTGGAGCAGATGACGCCGTAAGAATCAATGCAGAACCTACCGATGCGTCTTACGTTGCCGGATTGTTGGCAGAATATGCGGGAACACAAAATTTCGATTTAATCATTACCGGTAGAGAGTCTATAGATTATAATGGCGGGGCTGTTCCTGGGATGATCGCTGCACATTTAAACATCCCATTTGTAAACGCATGCATTGGATTTGATTTGAATGCTGAACAAGCCACCATGATTAGAGAAATAGATGGCGGAAAAGAAACGCTTCAAGGCAAGCTTCCACTATTGATTGCGGGTCAAAAAGGCCTCGTTGAAGAAAAAGATTTAAGAATCCCTGCGATGCGTGGCATCATGATGGCAAGGAAAAAACCTTTAACGGTACTTGAAGCATCAGACCGTGAAAAACATACAAACGTTCTTGATTATCAGTTGCCAGAAGAAAAAGGAGCATGTACCCTCATAGATGCCGACGACGTAGAGCAACTGGTACAATTACTTCACAGCGAAGCCAAAGTAATCTAAGAACATAAAAAAATAAGAGATATGACAATTTTAGTATATGCAGAAAGTTGGGATGGGAAATTTAAAAAATCAAGTTTCGAAGCCGTTGACTATGCGGCTAAGCTGGCCAAGCAAATGGGCGCCGAAACGACAGCACTTACCATTTCAGCGAAAGAAGATGTGTCGCAACTCGGAAAATACGGTGCGCAAAGCGTTCGAACCATCAACAATCAAGCACTCGAAACCTTCAACAACCAGTCCTACGCAGACGCCATCATTGCTGTTGCCAATAAAATTAACGCGGATACAGTGATCATTTCGAACACCAGCAACGGAAAAGCAATAGCGCCACTGATTGCCGCCAAAAGAAAGGCCGCATTAATCACCAACGTGATCGAATTACCCGAATCGGTCTCACCGTTTACCATCGTACGAAAAACGTTTTCTAGCAAAGCAATTGCACGCTATCAAACCCTTTCAGACAAAAAAGTAATCAGCATCACAGCCAATTCATTTGAGTATAACGAAAGAGAGCAATTGGCCACTTCCGAAGCATTCGATTACGTTCCTGAAGATGCCGTACAAAAACTCACCTCAATATCCATAAACAAAGCCACAGGTAAAATTGGATTAACCGAAGCAGACTTGGTTGTTTCGGCAGGACGTGGATTGAAAGGGCCTGAAAACTGGACCATGGTAGAAGAATTGGCAGAAGTACTTGGAGCAGCTACCGCCTGCTCAAAACCCGTTTCTGATATCGGTTGGCGTCCTCACAGTGAGCATGTTGGACAAACAGGAATTGCCATCAACCCACAATTGTATATCGCCATCGGAATATCAGGAGCCATCCAACATTTGGCGGGTGTTAATGCTTCGAAAAACATTGTAGTCATCAACACCGATCCGGACGCACCCTTCTTTAAAGCAGCCGATTACGGAATTGTTGGGGATGCTTTTGAAGTCTTGCCCAAACTGATTTCAGCCATTAAAAGCTACAAGGCTGTGATTTAAATTTCATTTTAGACATTTTACTTGGTCTATTTTACTATTTTAGTCCTCTAAGTAAAACTCATGAAGACTGTACAACTTAGTATTATTGGCTTGACCTACAGCCAGTCTCAAAACAATGCTTACGCCTTGCTTTTGGGGGAAGAAAATGGACCTCGAAGACTGCCCATCGTCATCGGTGCTTTTGAAGCACAATCCATTGCTATTGCGCTCGAGAAGGATTTGATGCCTCCGCGCCCGCTTACCCACGACCTATTCACCAGCTTAGGACTCTCTTTCAATATATACCTTAAAGAAGTCATCATTCACAAATTAGACAAAGGCATCTTTTATTCCTACTTGGTTTGTGAGTTGGACGGTGTAATCAAGAAGATTGATTCTAGAACTTCTGACGCCGTTGCATTGGCGCTTCGCTTCAACAGTCCGATCTACACTTTTGAAAGCATCTTAGAACAAGCAGGAATCATTCTTGATGACGAAACGAAAATTCACACGCCTTCCATCAACTACAAGGCGGAGTCCATTGAACCAAAACAACAGGAAACAACAGATAAAGTCAGACAAACCGCATCCTTAATGCGCTTGTCGGATCAAAAACTCCAAGAAAAATTGAATGATGCAATTGAGCGTGAGGATTACGAACAAGCCGCACTTATTCGTGATGAAATATCCAAAAGAAACCCTCAGTCTTAAAAACAGCACAATCATCAAGTTAAAGAAACGAAAGATGCATCTCATTTCTCTGGGGATAAATCTTAAGAAGCTTTTCATTCCGTTTTCATTCAGCCCGCACACTTGTGAATATGTTGTTCATAAATACCCCACACAAACCCCAGCAAAAAATAGCTAAAAAGCTAATTTAGTCCCTAAATTCATTTCCATGAAACAATATTTAGATTTGATGCGCCATGTCAAGGAAAATGGGGCGTTGAAAGGAGATCGTACAGGTACCGGAACACTGAGTGTGTTTGGTTACCAGATGCGTTTTGACTTGTCGGAAGGCTTTCCGTGCATCACCACAAAAAAGCTTCACTTACGCTCTATCATACACGAGCTTTTGTGGTTTCTAAAAGGCGACACAAACATCAAATACCTCAAGGACCATAAGGTAAGAATTTGGGATGAATGGGCAGATGAAAATGGCGATTTGGGACCTGTTTACGGGTATCAATGGAGGTCATGGCCAGCACCAAATGGCAAACATATCGATCAGATTTCACAGTTGATTGAGCAAATAAAAAACAATCCGAACTCACGTAGACTTATTGTAAGTGCATGGAATGTAGGCGAGATCGAGAATATGGCCCTTCCACCCTGCCATGCTTTTTTCCAATTTTATGTGGCGGATGGAAAACTCTCTTGCCAACTTTACCAAAGGAGTGCAGATATATTCTTAGGCGTACCCTTCAATATTTCGTCTTATGCATTGCTCACCATGATGATTGCACAAGTTTGTGATTTAGAACCGGGAGAATTCATTCATACTTTTGGAGACGCACACCTATACTCAAATCATTTGGAGCAAACCGAGCTGCAATTGAGCAGAGAAATTCGATCTTTACCAACGATGAAAATAAATCCAGACGTAAAAAATCTGTTTGATTTCACCATCGACGACTTTGAATTAACCGATTACGATCCACACCCTCACATCAAAGGAGTGGTTGCCGTTTAATCCAACTCCTATTCCCAAACCATACAAAGCTGTTCGCTCATGAAGGTATCTTTAATTGTTGCTGTATCCGAAAACCAAGTCATTGGAAAAAACAACGACCTCGTATGGCACTTGCCTCACGATATGAATTATTTTAAGAAGACCACCGAAGCACACCATGTGATCATGGGGCGTAAAAACTTCGAATCCATTCCACACAAATACCGACCACTACCCAACAGAACAAATGTGATTGTTACTCGGCAAGACTCTTATCAGGCTGAGGGCTGCATCGTCGTAAGTTCCATCATTGAGGCCCTTGAGAAAGCCAAAGAAGCTGGAGATGCGGAACCCTTCGTTATTGGTGGTGGCGAAATTTACCGACATGCCCTTGAAAACGGTTTGATTGATCGTGTGTATCTTACACGCGTCCATGAAAATTTTGAGGGAGATACTTTTTTCCCAATACTTGATTCCGAATGGAAATGCATCCGTTCGATAAAGAAAAGCGCTGACGAGAAACACTTCTGTGACTTCACTTACGAGATTTACGAAAAGTAGTCGCTCCTGGCATCCCGAATTGACAGAACGATCGCTTGCTGTTACCTACCTAGACCTCTTAAAAGAAAGAAGTCCCTATTGTTGTGATAACAAATAGGAACTTCCACCTTATGAAAAATTAGATAGGATAAATATACAAACCTACCGCATTGTAATACAATAGGTTACATCAATCAAAGAATGGGTGAATTCACCCAATAACTAGGTGTTGATTTTTGGAGTAAAAAAGCCCTTAGATTCAGCGAATGGATATCCAGGTAGACTTTCCTTCGTCTTTTAAATCTTGAAGCGATTCAAGAGCTGCTGTTTCTGAAGTATACGTCAGATAAGAAACCATGTACAGCCCCTTGTCATTTTTGGCGACAATTTCGGAAGGATAACCCTTCCGACTGAGTTGAGAAACCAAACGATTGGCATTGTCTATTGTGGAGAAACATCCCGCGATCAGATGGTATTTTAGGTTTGTTCTTTTTGAACTCGCCAATATTTCCTCCCAAGACCTTGGTGACTTTTTAATAATTTCTTCGGCAACAGAGGGTTTTGAAACATCACGATCCAATTGCAAAAGCTTTGCTGCAAACCCTAAATCCGTTAAAGCAAGGTTTTTTGCATCAGACTGAAATCCTGAACTGAGCTCCGCCTGAACCTGAGCATGAAGAAGCGTGCCTAACAAAAGAAATAAAGGTAAAATCAAAATTCTTTTCATGGGGAGGTATTTGATTTCAAATATACCAGATTAAGGCGTCCACTTTAACAGTAGGTGTAGGAGTTCTTAACGAAAT
>DLQO01000012.1:0-22799 GCA_002478765.1 Flavobacteriales bacterium UBA7430 | reverse complement strand
CAATATAATTTAGTGAATTGTATAAGAATCCAATCAAATAATCTTTATTGTTATGAGCACGATACGTGATTTGAAAAAAAGATATGCAAAACTGAAAATAAAACTTCTTTCAAAAGGATTAACTAAAGACATATTGGATGCACACCCCACTTTAATGGCTGCTTCAAAGCATCTTGAATATCTAGATGAGTCTGGTGATCTATTTATAAAAACAACGATGTATTGTGTCGACAACCAGATACCGCTCTCTTCCGATGGGAAGACAATAGAAGCATTCGATCAGGTTTTAAAATCAAGTTTAGTAATCAAAATACACGAACAATACCTTAAAAAAATAATACGAATCAAATCGTGATATGAAGCAGTTAGTTGACCTCCAATTCGTCAAAATCCTTAATTTCATTTGAGTGAACGTCATCAAATAATGAACCTCCCTCTTTACCCAATTGAATTCCACTCGCGCTCAATTCCCTGTAGTCTTCGATTTCTTGCTTTATACGCGTTCCCCAATTGCGCAATTCAATCAGTTTAATACATTCCTTAGCGTTTAACTCTGCAGTATTAGACTTTATCCCTCCAATGGTTTCCACCTTGAAGTATTGTCTGTAAATGTCGATGGTACCACTTCCAAAGTAATCAAACTCCAAAACCAAATCGATTCTTAGCATTTTGGACTCAAGGTACAAGTGGTTCTTCTTCAAGAATTCAACATTGGATTTCAACTCCTTCAACCTACGATTTAGCTCTGTCATATACCCCCAAGAAGCTTTATAAACGCCTAAATTTCCTCTGGCTTCTATCAATTGTTCTTTTAAGATTTCCTGGTATTCCTCAACCTCTTTCACATTGAGGTTTGTGGACATTGAATCTACAAACACATCATTCAATTCTTTAGTTTTCTTGACGAGAATCAATTTACCCCAAGCAACTTTTCCCTCATTATCCATGAATTTATTTACGTCAAAGAGTTCCGACTTTTTGTAATTAGACTTTAAATCTGAAACCAGCTTGTAAAAAGGACTGTTGATTCTATTGACCAGACAAGACCTTGGAACCACTTCTTCGACCTCTTTGTATTGCGCTTCTAGTTCTTTCTCTTCGTAGATAATTCCTTTAAGAAGTAATTCTTTTTCAAGATAATACTTACTTCTACTAACACCGTCAGTTAATGTTTCCTTGTTTCTTTTTTTGAATAATGAAATCATAATTGTTTGTATTTAATTCTTATTAAGCTCTAAAGATGAGGTCCGTACTACAATACAAACTAAGGAATAAGTGGTGTCAATTAGTGACACGATATTTGGAGATGAAACCAACAAAAAAAGGCCTTCTGAGAGAAGACCTTTTGTAGCGAGAAGGAGATTTGAACTCCTGACCTCCGGGTTATGAATCCGACGCTCTAACCAACTGAGCTACCTCGCCATGCATAAACGGGGGCAAATATAAAGGAATTAATAGATTTTTACGGCATGGTTTTTTCTTTTTTTCCAGAAAGATTGAGGAGCTCAAAACTATAATTCTCTTATTCTATAAACTCGTGTGAACATCTGAAGGTTTTTTCAGTATATTGCAATCCTCTAATTGATATTTTTCTTCATGGCATCAAAAATTAAATACCAAATTGAATTTCCAATACGTTCATCCCTTAGAATCTTATTCAACCAGATTAGTACGCCAAGTGGTTTGTCTGAATGGTTTGCAGACAACGTAAATATCAAAGGAAAAAACTACACATTTTTCTGGGACGGCGATGAACAAGACGCTGAACTCGTTACCAAAAAAAACAACCAATCGATAAAATTCAGATGGGAAGATGAGCCTTCGGATACCTATTTCGAATTTGTCATTCAAGTCGATGACATCACCCAAGACATCTCCTTAATTGTAACCGATTTTGCCGAAGATGAGGAGGATGAAGAAGAGGCAAAACTCCTATGGAACAAACAAATTGAAAAACTAAGACAGAGTATCGGGTCTTAAACCAAGCTATTTGTATCTTTGCCGTAGCAAAAACAACCTATTGAAAACGTTAAACAGACTTGTTCTAAAGGCTTTTTTTACGCCGTTTATGGGAACCTTTTTGACCATGATTCTCATTCTTCTCATGCAAAACGTGTGGAAGTACATTGACGATTTGATTGGAAAAGGTTTGGAATGGACCGTTATCTTAGAAATTGCTTTTTACATCATCCCTACGCTGGTACCCTTGGCGCTTCCACTTGCCATATTGCTTTCTTCGCTGATGGCTTTTGGCAAACTCGGAGAAACCTACGAATTAACGGCTCTAAAATCTGCCGG
The DNA here is from genome assembly GCA_002478765.1 of Flavobacteriales bacterium UBA7430. Lineage (GTDB taxonomy): Bacteria > Bacteroidota > Bacteroidia > Flavobacteriales > UBA7430 > UBA7430. Next base: position 20,501 of record DLQO01000012.1, on the reverse strand, counting down.
AATTTCCCTCTATAAAATCATGCAGCCTTTGTTTGTGACCATATGCATCATTGCTGTTGCCGCTTTTTTCTTTTCCAATCACGTCATCCCCTATTCCAACATGAAGTTTAAAACACTTCTTTACGACATCATGAATAAGAAATTGGCTTTAAACATTCGTGAAGGGGTTTTTTTTAATGACATTGAAGGGTACAGCATTAAAGTAAATAAAAAAGAAGCTGACGGTAGACTTCTAGAAGATGTTCTTATTTATGACCACAGTCAAAGAATGGGGAATACGAAAGTGATTAAAGCAGCTCGGGGAAGCATGTACACCTCAGAAAACAACCGATACTTATATTTAGAATTGTTTGACGGATACAGTTACGAGGAAATGAGCATTAAAGACTCTAAAAAAAGAGTTGATCTCCCTTTTTCACGTGCCAGCTTCAAGCAAGAAAAGATTCGGTTTGACATGGCTTCCTTTCAATTGGAACGCTCAGATAAAGAGCGCTATTCGAATGTTGCTCAATTTATGAACATCAATCAATTGCAAGAAAACGAAGACTCTCTGTCTCGAGCCATTGAAATTAAGCTGACTGAGTTTGGGGAAAAATTGCATTCATATTACGCTTTTGGCGATATGGATTCCTCACAAAATACCTTTGCGAAAATCGCACCTTTTTCTCGAGCGGACTTGAGTAAAAGCAATCGAAAGCGACTTACAAAAGCAGCATCAAGCCTTGTAAGAACGAGCAAATCATACATTTACAATACCAAGAGGAATTTAAAATTCAAGAAGAAGAAACAGACCAAAGCAAAAATTGAATGGCATCGTAAATTCACCTTGTCTTTTGCCTGTATTGTTCTCTTCCTGATTGGTGCACCCTTAGGAGCCATCATTCGAAAAGGCGGCATGGGAATGCCCGTACTGATTTCCATTCTTTTTTTCTTGGTCTACCACATCTCTTCCATTACCGGAGAAAAAAGTGCTTACCAATACGTGATCACAGCTGCAGAAGGCATGTGGGTTTCCTCATTAATTCTCACACCACTGGGGCTGTTTTTCACTTACAAGGCGGCAAGGGACTCCACCTTATTTGAATGGAGCATTCACCGAGGCATCCTCAGTAGATTACAGAAATTATGGAGTCGAAAAAAGTTCTAATCCTATCCCACAAACCTCCTTACCCCAAAAGTGACGGTGGATGTGTTGCCATAGCTCAAGTCTTGGAATCACTCGAAGAGTTGGGGCACGAGCTGACCTTACTTACAATGGAGACGCACAAGCACCCTTCCGATTCCATAAATTATCCGAAGAGCCTTAAATGCACCTCTGTATTCGTGGATACACGAATTGGTTTTTTTCGTGCATTCAAAAACCTGTTTGAGAAACAATCTTACATCCTATCTAGGTTTAAACAATCAAACTATGCCGATGTATTGAAGAATCTACTGCAAACGAACACCTTTGATTGCATCATATTTGAAAGTTTATTCACAAGTCCGTATCTTAAAACCGTTTTAAAATACAGCAAGACAAACTTACTTTATCGATCCCATAATATTGAGCATCAGATCTGGGAAAACAAAAGTCGTTTCAGCAGCAACCCCGTCAAAAAAAAATACCTGAGGTGGCAAGCCCAAAGACTGCGAAGCGCAGAAATTAATTTCTGGACCTCTGTACCTAACATCGCTTCTATTTCTTCCCAAGACGCCATAGAAATGACCAAATTCACCAAGTCGAATGTAAAAACAATGCCCTTGTATGCGGATGAAAAATTACTCCGAATGAACGTGCATGTCAATCATGTTGATTTTTTCCATCTGGGGGCTATGGACTGGATGCCGAATCAACAAGCCATCTCATGGTTGTTGAATGCGGTATGGCCTGCTGTTAAAGAAAAAGAACCTCAGGCAGAATTGCATCTTGCAGGACGTGGGATGTCACGTCAAATGGCAAGTCAAAAACAAAATGGGCTACACGTTTACGGAAAAGTATCAGATGCACTTCAATTCATGTCAAAACACCAAGTTATGCTGGTTCCGTTGTTTGTAGGATCAGGTATGCGGGTGAAAATCATTGAAGGTATGGCGATGGCTAAATGTATCATCACCACAAACACAGGCATGCAAGGCATTTCTTGTGTTCACATGGAGAACATCCTGATAGCCAATACCAAAGAAGAATTTATAAACACGATGCTTTTTTGCCTTAACAACCCCAATGAGGTAATGCGTATTGGACAGAATGCCAAACGTTTTGTTACAGAGAACTTCACACAAGAGCATGTCAAACAGCAACTAAGCACATTTTTAGCATGAAGCTGTTTGTCCTCACATCTCGCATACCCTACCCTTTAGAAAAAGGCGACAAGCTTCGGATATTTCATCAACTGAAATATCTTTCTAAAAATCACAGCATATATTTATGCGCCCTTCAATTGCCATTTTCTAAGGAACATAAAGAAGCAAGGGCTGTTCTTAGTGGATTTTGTGAAGAAGTACATTTCATAAAACTATCGCCCTTACAAATAGGTCTTAGCCTTTTTAAATCATTCGGAAATAAACAACCTTTTCAAACAGCATTATTTACCGATAAGGCAGCGAAAAAAACAATTGCAAAACTGATAAAAACCATCGAGCCCAATCACATCTACTGTCAACTCACTCGAGTTGCCGAATATGTGAGGTCTGCGAAACTTCGCAAAACCATTGATTACATGGATGCGTTCTCGAAAGGCATGGAACGACGAAAACAGAAAGCTTCATTTTTATTTAAATGGCTTTATCAATGGGAGGCGAACAAACAAAAAGCCTATGAAAATCAGGTTTTCGATGCTTTTGATCGTCATACAATCATCACACAAGAAGATCAAAAACACATTGACCATTCAAAAAGATCGACCATCACCGTCATTCCAAATGGAGTCAATGAAAACTATTTTAAACCTCAAGTGGCTACTCCTAAATATGATTTGGTCTTTGTTGGGCATCTGAGTTATGGACCCAACGTTGATGCAGCCAAGTTCTTGTGTAAAGAAATACTACCCATCATTCAAAAAAATATCCCTCAAGTAAAAGTATTACTGGCAGGCGCTCACCCCACTAAATCGATTCAAAACTTACAATCGGAATCGATTACCGTTAGTGGATGGTTAAACGACATCCGAATTGCGTATTCCAGTTCTAAAATATGCATCGCACCCATGCGAATGGGAACCGGTCTGCAAAATAAATTATTGGAAGCCATGGCCATGCAAATAGCCTGCGTTACGACCCCTTTAGCCAACAAAGCGCTACAAGCTCCATTAGATGCTATCCACGTAGGTGAAACGGCTCAAGAAATAGCCGGGCGATGTATCGAGCTGCTGTCCAATAGTGAGGATAGACAATGTAAAGCAAAAAAGGGAAATCAATTTGTCAGAGCAACCTACTCATGGTCTAAAAGTACTGCCCAGCTTGAAGAATTGTTACTTAAGTAATTCATACCTTTGTAAAAAATTAAACTATGGTGAATCAGCTTGATTCTATTGAAGATGCATTAGAGGACATCCGTTTAGGGAAAATTGTAATTGTAGTGGATGATGAAGATCGCGAAAATGAAGGTGACTTTGTTGCTGCTGCTGAGATGGTTACCCCGGAAATGATCAACTTTATGGCAACACATGGACGTGGTTTGATCTGCGCTCCTATTCTTGAAAAGCGTGCTGAAGAGCTGAATTTGGATATGATGGTCGGTAAAAATACCGACCCCAATCAAACCCAATTTACCGTATCCGTAGATCTTATCGGGCAAGGTTGTACAACTGGGATTTCTGCAAAGGACCGTGCCAAAACCATCCAAGCTTTAATCGATCCAAAAACCAAAGCTGAAGACTTGGGTCGGCCTGGGCATATTTTCCCCCTGAAGGCCAGAAATGGTGGGGTTCTAAGAAGAACTGGGCATACAGAAGCTACGGTAGACTTGGCTCGTTTGGCTGGAATGCAACCTGCTGGGGTTATTGTTGAAATCATGAATGAAGACGGAACGATGGCTCGACTTCCTCAATTGATTGAAATCGCTAAAAAACATGATTTAAAACTCATCTCCATTGAAGATCTAGTCGCTTACCGAATGCGTGAAGAGAGCTTGATTGAAAAAATGGAAACCGTAGAACTACCCACCGAAAATGGTGACTTCACGCTAACCGCATACAAACAAATCAACTCAGGAAGACATCACATAGCACTTCACAAAGGCACATGGTCTGAAGAAGATCCCGTTTTGGTTCGTGTTCATTCTTCATGTATAACCGGAGACATCTTTGGGTCTTGTCGATGCGATTGCGGACATCAACTGGATAGAGCCATGCAAATGGTAGAAAAAGAAGGTCGTGGTGTCATTGTTTACATGAATCAAGAAGGAAGAGGTATCGGATTCATCAATAAACTTAAAGCTTACAAACTCCAAGAACAAGGTCTGGACACGGTAGAAGCCAATGAGAAACTCGGCTTTAAACCTGACGAAAGAGACTACGGTGTGGGTGCTCAAATATTGCATGACTTAGGCGTGAGCAAATTAAAACTCATGACCAACAATCCTAAAAAACGCGCAGGCCTTATTGGATACGGACTTGAAATCGTTGAAAACGTTGCTATTGAGATTGAAACCAATGAGCACAATCAGTTTTACATGAAGACTAAAAAAGATAAAATGGGGCACGATTTAAACATGTAGTGCATGAGTGCTTCGTAATATTCCATACATTTTTACTTGTTCGCATCAAAAATCCCTACTTTTACTGATATTCGTAAAAAAAATATCGAGTCCTATGGCTTTAAAGTCAAAACTTCCCCTACTGCTATTGATTGTTTCACAATCCTTGTTCGCTCAATCTTTTATAGAAGGAGTCGTTTATGAAAAGATCACCAAAGAAACTCTTATTGGAGCAAATGTTGTTATTCCTAGTTCCGGTCAAGGAACCATGACTGATTTTGATGGGTATTTCCAGATGGAAGTTGAAAGCTTCCCCGTTAGCGTTGAAGTTTCATTCATCGGGTTTGAAAAAAAATCTATGGTGATTGAAAATGCCGATCCGGTGAACATTTATTTAGGTGAAGACAAGTTATTACTTTCTGAGGTTGTGGTTGTTGACAGTCGACTGACTGAAAAACAAAAGCAATCCCCGATCACAGTAGAAACCATGGACGTTATAGCCATAAAAGAAACGCCTACCGCCAGTTTTTACGAAGGTCTTGGCGCTTTGAAAGGAGTTGATGTTACCTCAGCAAGTTTAGGTTTTAAAATCATCAATACGCGTGGATTTAACTCCACCTCTCCCGTTCGATCCCTACAAATCATTGATGGTGTGGACAACCAATCCCCAGGATTAAATTTTTCCTTGGGGAACTTCTTGGGTTCTTCGGAGTTAGATCTTAAGAAAGTAGACATCATTGTAGGTGCCAATTCAGCACTATACGGACCCAATGCATTCAATGGAGTCATCAGTATGGAAACTAAAGATCCTTTTCAATTCAAAGGTCTTTCTGCACAATACAAAGGAGGTACTAGAAACCTTCATGAAGTTGCTGTTCGTTATGCCGATGTCATCAAAAACAAAGAGGGAGAAGATAAGTTGGGCTACAAAATAAACCTCTATAAAATGACGGCTGACGATTGGGTTGCCAACAATTACGAACAAACATACGACACCCCATCATCTCCATCGAATTTTGGAGGTTATGATGCCGTAAACATCTATGGTGATGAAGAATACTCAACATGGAACAGCCTGTCTTCAGCTCCCGGATTAGAAACCTATCACCGAAGGGGATATAACGAAATTGATTTGGTGGATTACAACACCAAAAACCAAAAATTTAATGCGGCTTTACATTACAAACCTACGATAGAATCTGAAATTATTTACTCTACAAACTACGGCAATGGAACGACCGTGTACCAGGGGGATAACAGATACAGTCTTAAAAACTTGAGTTTCTTTCAAAACAGACTGGAATATAGAATCAAAGACAAATTCTTTATTCGTTTGTACGAAACCCATGAAGATGCAGGAGATTCTTACGATGCGGTAGCCACAGCTGTTGCGCTCCAAAACATGCAAATGGATAAAAAACGATTTGCTGAGGAGTATGCCAATTACTGGATCAAGAGTGTCATGCCACAAATACTAGAACTTCCTGGATGGATTGATATTCTTGATGTTCCCTTATATGAAACGGACCCTATTACAGGCGAAGTCGTAATAGGAAATGACGGATTACCCGTTTATATTGAAAACGCTTACCAAGGATGGGCTGAAGATATGAGTGCCATCATAGATTCTAACCAAGACCTTTTTGAAGTCTTTCACGACTCAACGCAAGCACACATGAATGGAATTGTGGGTAATCTTGGATACGCATTTCTTGAACCCGGAACGCCTGAATTTGAAGAAGCCTTCAAAAAAATCACAAGTGAAACGAGGTACGACGAGTACGGAAACTATATAGGCGGTACAAAGTTTTACGACAAATCTCAACTCTATCATGCACAGTCTGAATATAAATTCAACATCGGTGAAAACCGACTTACCGTTGGAGCAAATGCCAGAATGTATACGCCCGACTCCAGAGGAAGTATTTTTAACGACGGTTTTGCAACCGCTTACAACAATCGTTATTTGTATGATGAAAATGGGGAACCTTTGATGAGCATCGACACATCACTGGTCAATGTCAGCTCAAATCCTTTTCTTCCTGAGTTTGAAACTGTTATTGATTCCGCCCACGTTTTTATCGTAGACACAACGGTAACCAAGCTTACCATTACCAATAAAGAATTTGGTGTTTACGCAGGAATTGATCGAGACTTTATGAGCGAAACCTTAAAACTTTCTGCGACCTTGAGAATGGATAAAAATGAAAATTTCGATTATTTAGTTTCTCCTGCGGTCTCTGTCGTTTATCTTCCTTCAGAAAAAGATGTTCTTAGAGTTTCTATATCCTCAGCCATAAGAAATCCCACGCTTGCGGATCAGTATTTAAATTACGATGCAGGCCCTGCCATATTGATTGGTAATTTAAACGGCTTTGGTTACGATCAGTATTTTGTAAACACAGACTCATTGGTGCAATACTTTATTGGTGAAACTAGAAATCCGGATGCACTTCTGGGTGGATTTATGCAAGTGGACCCCATTGTACCAGAAAAAGTCAGAACCATAGAGTTGGGATATAGAACCACGCTATTTGACAAACTTTACATAGATGCAAGCGCATATTACAGTATGTATACGGACTTTATTGGTTACCAAACAGGAGCCTCTTTTGCTTTTGGAGGAACACGTATTGCCACCGAAAATGATGTAAACTCTGGTTGGGCACCTGAAGTAGGTGACACCATTGATGAGTACATGAACCTAATCATGCCTTCCATTCAAGGATACCGTGTAGCAGCAAATGCAAAGAGTAGAGTTAACACAAAAGGTTTCACCATAGGATTAAACTATTTCTTAAATCAATACATCACAGTCAACGGAAATTATTCATGGAGTAAATTGATTAAAACAGCTGATGATGATCCTATAATTCCTGCATACAATACGCCCGAGCATAAATTTAACGTGGGGATTGCTGGTCGTGGTATTAATTTATTTTCGATATCACCGGATTGGGGTTTTGGCGTCAACTACAAGTGGGTAGAAGGTTTTATTTTTGAAGGTTCACCTCAGTTTACAGGACCTGTACCTACCTATTCTCAATTGGATGCACAAGTATCAAAAGAACTAAAAACAATCAATGCGTCATTAAAAGTCGGTGCCTCTAACCTACTCGACAACAAAACCTATCAAGTTTACGGAGGGCCTCGAGTTGGGCGAATGTCTTATGCATCGATACAATTTGATTTTTAATTAATCGAATCACTCACACAAATACGTTTATAGAACAATCATTCCAAATCGTTGCACTTACTTCCCTTGTGTAAAATGATATTCGTTGAATAATATCCATTGATATTAAAAGAATTTCTTAATTTAGAGAGTTCTAAACTAAAACTACACTATGAAAAAAATTTACTCTCTTATTCTAAGTACGCTAATGCTCTCTTCAGCTTTTGTTCTGAGCGCACAAGACCGGTACAAGGATGGAATTTTCACAGAAGTTCAAGTAACTTCTAATGTGATCTATGGTTCTAACATTGGAATCATCACTCAAGCACCAGCACTGGAAGATTTGAAACTAGACATCTATGAGCCTGTTGGCGATGATGTTACAAATCGGCCTGTTGTATTATTATTACATACAGGTACGTTTCTCCCTGCTATCGCAAACGGTCAGGCTACGGGAGACAAGTCGGACAAATCGCTTGTTGAACTATGTACACGACTGGCAAAGAAAGGATACGTAGCCGTTTCGGCAAACTACCGATTGGGCTGGAATCCATTATCTACGGACCCAGAGGTAAGAACGTCAACACTTGCTCAAGCATTCTACCGTGCACAACAAGATGCCCGAACAGCAATTCGTTTTTTAAGAAAGTCTGTAGGCGAAGGAAATCCTTACGGAATTGGAAATAAATTTGCGGTAGGCGGTGAAGGTACAGGTGGTTACCTGGCTTTGGCTCTTGCTGCTCTTGACAAAGATACTGAAGTGTTACTTCCTAAATTTATCGACAGTTCTCAAAATGCCATCGACACATACGGACAACCGGTTCCTTACATCATTCAATCGGTTTTAGGTAACCTTGATGCAACAGATTCTGGGTCCATGACGTCTATGGTAGATCATGATAATGATACAACAACGGCTGAAATTGCCGTAGGCGTTCCGTTGTGTATTCCTAACCATGTGGGTTACAGCTCAGACATTGATATGGCTTTCAACTTCGGTGGTGCCATGTTAGATACGGCTTGGATAGAAGCAGGTGAAGTACCTGTTGCTTCTATGCAAAACATTAACGATGAATTTGCACCTTACAATGTGGATGTATTGACTGAACCAGTTAACAATGATCCAGTCATTGAAGCGCACGGTTCACTCCCATTAATTCGAAGAGCTACTGCACTAGGAAATAATGACTGTTTCGCTGGACTATCTACATCGCTTACGGATGCGACTTACGGAAACGGAGATGGTACTGCCAACGCAGCTACTGCTGGCCATGCTGACATGCCCGGTCTATTCCCACTTGTTACCCCTGCCCCATCTGCTTCGCCTACGGCTTGTGGTATGGAAGAATGGGATGGTGCACCTTGGCAATGGTGGGATAACAACGTTTATGCTGCCACAGCTGAAGCTTACAATGCGTCTGGAGCTACACCATACCCTGCTGCGACATGGGGATGTGTTGCTACACTTTCAAATCCGGACATGAGTGAGACAAAAGGTTTGGCCTTTGTAGACATGTTGGAAGAATTCTTCACACCAAGAGTTTACGCGGCTCTGAATGTGGATGGAGAAATTGAACAATCCTCTCTGAATACTTTAGAACTTGTAGGTAACAGCATCAGTTTATATCCGAACCCATCGGATAAAGACATGCAGATTTCAGCAAACAGCGAAATCAGCACCTATTCAGTATATGATTTAACAGGGAAATTGATCCTCAGTCAGTCAGACATCAATGCAACTTCCGTAATCATTCCTAGAAATGGATTGAAAAACGGTTTGTATTTAGCTCAAATATCTGATGTGAATGGAAATACAATCACTCGGAAAATCGTTTTCAAATAAACTTGATTTGAACTCATAAAAAAAAAGGCTGCCTTTAGGCGGTCTTTTTTTATGGGAAAAAGTACGCATGTAGACAGGTCTATTACATAAGAAATAGGCTATATTTAGAGCAGGAAATAAAGCATCTGGTTTATGTTAAAAAGTTTATCATTCATCTTATTAGGGGTCGTAGCAGCAGGATTCGGGCTGAAGGGTTTTCTATTGCCTAACGGATTTATTGATGGAGGAGTTACCGGAATATCCCTTCTGGTAGAAGCACTCACGAACTACCCTTTATCTTTATTAATCATTTTAATTAACGCTCCATTTATTCTAATGGGCTACTACCAATTGGGTAGTGCATTTGCCTTAAAGAGTGTTTTTGCCATTGGATGCTTGGCATTGGCCCTTGTATTTATTGAGTACCCCATCATTACATCAGACAAATTACTTATTGCCGTATTTGGTGGATTCTTTTTAGGAAGTGGTATTGGACTTGCGATTCGTGGTGGAGGCGTCTTGGATGGAACGGAAGTTTTGGCAATTTACTTAGCAAAAAAAACAGGCTTTACCATTGGCGATTTCATCATGGTATTTAACATCATCATTTTTAGTGTTGCCGCCTACCTACTTTCCATAGAGACAGCCTTGTACTCCATACTCACCTACATGGCTGCATCTAAAACCGTTAACCTTGTCGTGGAAGGCGTCGAAGAATACATTGGCGTTACCATCATATCGTCACTAAGTGAAGACATACGCTTAATGATCATTGAAAAAATGGGGAAAGGTGTTACCATATATAAAGGTAAAAGAGGCTTCGGAAAAAGAGGCGAAAACCTAAACAATACGGATGTGATTTACTCGGTTATAACCCGACTTGAAATGAGCAAACTACAGGCTGAAATACAAAAGATTGATGCCAATGCTTTTATTGTAATGAACAAGGTTATGGATCTTCAAGGTGGACATCTACCGGGCAACAAATACTTCAAGAACGACAACACGCTTTCCAAGTAATCGTAAAAAGATTTGCGCATAAAAAATCCTTGTAAAATATCTTTACAAGGATTTTTTTTCTCCGTCGGGGTGGCAGGATTCGAACCTGCGACCTCCTCGTCCCAAACGAGGCGCGATAACCGGGCTACGCTACACCCCGAAGAATTTCGAGCAAATATATACAATAGCCTCAACAAAACAAGGTTCTTTCGTACTATTAATTCATCGATACTTGATAAAAAAAAAAGTCCTAGTGATTTGTGTGGTGAAAACTGCCAAAATTTTGTGTACAGCGAATTAATATGGGTGTCTTTTTGAAATCAACGTCACATGCACAAGCCAATAAATCAAATTGTGCATTTAAAATATTGGCTCGATGTGGTGGCGAATTCATCCATTGCAAAACCAATCGTTCGGCAAGCTTAAAATAGCTGGCATAATTAATAATTAACCCATCTGAATTCAGATAGATAAGATCACCGTCATCATTATATTCTGTGCGGTATCTTAGAGTTTTGCCTTCGTAATCTAAAAGAAAGTTCTCAAGAATATTTTCCCCTACAGTGCGGTAACTGTCGTCATAGAAAAACATGCGATCTTTGGGTGTGCGCCACTTTCTTTGTTTTCGATTCTCATGACTAAAAAAGTCTTCAACGATCATTCGCTCTGAATGCAGAACCGAAGATTTGTATAAATTATCATTGAATTTAAATGCTTGAAGTTTCTCTTTACCTCGCTCAAGGTTCGTAAAGTGAAAAATAGCTGCATCTAACAGTTGTACTTGAAATTCGGATACATCAATTTTAGATTTTAATACTCTAGAAGTCAAAAATGAATCTGAACTATTACCACGGTAATAGGCATCGTACTCCTGTTGAGCCGTTAATTCTAAACAACAAAGAAATATCTGTAGAAAAATCGGTAATAATAGCTTGAATTTAATGGTCATTGCGTAATTTTGTTTGCACAAATTACAAAAAAATGTCAGAAGAATTAGAAAAGATAAAGTGCTTGATTATTGGATCGGGCCCAGCAGGTTACACAGCAGCTATATATGCCTCTAGAGCAGATTTAAATCCCGTAGTTTACACAGGGTTAAAACCTGGAGGGCAACTTACAGATACGACCGAAGTGGATAATTATCCGGGCTACCCAGAGGGTACAAACGGGCCCGAAATGATGGTTGACTTTCAAAAGCAAGCCGAACGATTTGGAACCGATGTGCGTTTCGGTTATGCAACGAAAGCTGAATTTTCGAAAGATGGCGGACTTCACAAAATTGAAATTGATGGTTCCAAAACCATTTTAGCTGAAACCGTGATCATATCTACAGGGGCCACAGCCAAGTGGTTGGGTTTAGAATCTGAAGAGCGCCTCAATGGTTTTGGGGTATCCGCTTGTGCTGTTTGTGATGGTTTCTTCTACAAAGGACAGGAAGTTGTTGTAGTTGGTGCTGGAGATACAGCTGCTGAAGAAGCAACCTACCTTGCTAAGCTTTGTACCAAAGTTACCATGCTGGTTCGTAAAGATCGTATGAGAGCTTCTATGGCCATGCAACATCGTGTGGAAAATACAAAAAACATTACCGTATTGTACAATACTGAAACGGATGAGGTGTTGGGTGAAAAGGCTGTTGAAGGGGTGCGTGTTAAAAACAACCAAACGGGTGAACTCAGTGAGGTTTCGTGTACTGGATTCTTCGTAGCCATTGGGCACAAGCCAAATTCTGATTTATTCGTCAATCAATTGGACATGGATGAAACCGGTTATTTGACAACCAAAGCCGATTCTACACAAACCAATATTGAAGGCGTATTTGCTTCTGGAGACATCCAAGATAAAATTTATAGACAAGCGGTTACTGCTGCAGGAAGTGGCTGTATGGCAGCGCTGGAAGCCGAAAGATACCTAGCCGAAAAAGAAGATTAATCACCAAGCTTTTAAAACCGTCTTACAGAAGGTTTTTTAGCTCTAACAATAAACCGAAAACCATGAGTAAATCCTTTAAAAATGCCACAATAGGAGGTGGATGTTTTTGGTGTATTGAAGCGGTCTACAAACGTTTGAATGGGGTTGTTAGCGTAAGATCTGGATTTTCGGGTGGTCGCATAAAAAACCCTACTTATAGAGAGGTGTGTACCGGAAGGACTGGTCACGCTGAAGTTTGTGACATTCAATACAATCCAGAACAGGTTACTTTTAAGGATATACTCCAAGTCTTTTGGGAAGTGCACGACCCAACAACGCTAAACCGACAAGGGAAGGATGTTGGAACACATTACAGATCAGTAGTTTTTGTTCATGATGAAGAACAAAGGATTACCGCTGAAAAAATGAAAGCAAAATTAGAAAAAACCGTTTTCAAAGACCCCGTTGTTACCGAGATTACAGATTTCACCAACTTCTACCCGGCTGAGGATTATCATAACGATTATTATGACATACACACTGAAGAACCGTATTGTCGCATTGTTATACAACCTAAGGTGGAGAAATTCAATAGAATATTTACGAGTCAATTAAAAAAGAAGGCTGAGGATTAATCCTCAGCCTTTTTCTTAGTTGTCGTTTTTTTTGCTGTTGTTTTCTTAACAGCCGCCTTTTTGGTAACCGTTTTTTTCGGGGCCACTTTTTTCTTCGGCTTTTCTACAGGTTTTTCTACAACCACAGCAGCAGCTAATACCTTCTTCTTTTTTCTGCGAACACCCGATGTACCTCGGCTAATCTTTCCTCTTTTGGATTTTACATCACCCTTTCCCATAGTCTTAATATTTAGTTGTGATAATTTACGTAAAAATGACTTCATATGAAAGCCTGGTTGGAAATATATAACAACAACTCAGAAAGAAAAACTACAAGTCTGAATGAGCAAACTTAAATAAGCCAAACCAACCAAAAATAAAGAACAAACCTCCCAATGGAGTTATGGCTCCAAGTATAGAAATGTTCGTTAATGATAGAGCATAAAGTGAACCCGAAAAAATAAAAATCCCGTAAACAAAAAAATAAGCGGACCAGCGAAGGTATTTACTCGCTGAAGCTTTCATTAAGATTCCCGTAAGAAAAAGAGCTAGTGTGTGATAAAACTGATAGCTAACTGCCGTTTCAAAAACATCTAAACGTTGATTTTCCAATAGGATATCTTTTAAGCCGTGAGCACCAAAGGCACCTATGATTACCGATAAAGAACCAAATATTGCAGCTAATTTTAAGGTAAAATTATGTGTCATATTCAAAAGAATGTAAAAACTGAATTTATAAACTTGAGTTCGTTAATTTACAATGAAATACGTGTGTAAATATACTTCATTACTAAAATCATTAATGGAATTATACTGCAGTAAAACAATAAAAAAAACTAAATTTGCGAGCTCAAAATTAGCACTATGATTACGGCAACCAACGTATCCATTCAATTTGGAAAAAGAGTATTATTCGACGATGTCAATGTAAAGTTCCATGGAGAACGATGCTATGGAATGATCGGTGCCAACGGTGCCGGTAAATCCACCTTCCTAAAAGTTTTATCAGGAGAAATGGAAGCCAATACTGGGCATGTGAGCTTGGAAGCCGGAAAACGCTTAGCAGTATTAAGCCAGGATCACTTCAAGTACGACGACGTAACGGTATTAAATACCGTTTTTATGGGTTACCAAGATCTTTGGAACATCATGCAAGAGAAAGAAGCTCTGTATGCAAAACCTGACTTTAATGAAGAGGATGGACTAAAAGCAGCCGACCTAGAAATAAAATTTGAGGAGATGGACGGTTGGAATGCAGAATCAGATGTTTCTAACATGCTTTGTGGTTTGGGAATACCCGTGGAAGAACATTATAAACTAATGAGCGACTTAGAAGGGAGTACTAAAGTAAGAGTTCTCCTTGCACAAGCTCTTTTTGGAAATCCTGATGTGTTAATTTTAGATGAACCAACCAACCACTTGGACTTAAATACCATCGAGTGGCTGGAAGACTTTTTATTAAATTTCAAAAATACAGTCATTGTTGTTTCTCACGATCGACACTTTCTCGATACTGTATGTACCAACATAGCCGACATCGACTTTGGGAAAATTAAATTGTTTACTGGAAACTACTCCTTTTGGTACGAATCAAGTCAACTGGCGCTACGTCAGCGTTCTTCAGCAAATAAAAAAGCAGAAGATAAACGTAAAGAACTGCAAGAATTCATCTCTCGATTTAGTGCCAATGCTTCAAAAAGTAAACAAGCAACCAGTCGTAAAAAATTATTAGAGAAAATAAATCTTGATGACATTCAAGCATCAAGCCGAAAATACCCAGCAATTATATTTGACCAAGAAAGAGAAGCTGGTGATCAAATATTAGAGGTAGAGAATTTAAGTGCTCATGCTGCCGATGGATCTGTTCTCTTTGAAAAACTAAACTTCAAAGTGAATCGAGGTGACAAAATTGCCCTGTTGGCAAATAATAAATTGGCTTTAGAAGCATTGTACAATATCTTAGATGGAAATGACAAGCCTTCTTCGGGCTCATTCTCTTACGGACAAACCATCACTCAGGCATACCTCCCGAACGACAATGCACAGTACTTCAATACCGATGATAGTTTAATCGATTGGTTGCGACAATTCTCCGAAATTAAAGATGAAGTATACGTAAGAGGCTTTCTAGGGAAAATGCTTTTTAGTGGTGAAGAATCTTTCAAATCTGCAAAAGTACTGTCGGGTGGTGAAAAGGTTCGTTGTATGCTGTCTCGCATGATGTTGGCACAAGCGAATCTTATCATGTTTAATGAACCCACATCACACCTTGACCTCGAGTCTATTCAAGCTTTAAATAATGCGATGAAAGAATTTAAGGGAACCATGCTCTTTTCTTCTCATGACCATACCATCACTCAATCCGTTGCAAATCGTATTGTAGAAATCAATCCGGGCACACACTATGATAAGTTGATGGAGTACGATGAATTTATCCAATTTAAAAAGGACTTATAAAAACCACTTACTTATTGAAAATAAAAAAAGGTGATCTCATAAGATCACCTTTTTTTATTTAAGCGTTACAAGCAACTAATTATTTACTTTTAGATGTTTGTTGTTCCTTCATCATTTTTTCCAATCGAGCTTGAAACTTAGACTTGCCTTTTTTAGGGGCATTAATCTTGTTATCTTCCATCTTAGCCAATAAAGCGCTATCGTCTGTCATTCCAGCAATAATTTTCTGTTGAGCGAAAGTAATTAAGTTCGCTAGGAAATAATAATAACTCAGTGCAGCGGCATAATTATTCATCACACCCAAGAATATGACAGGCATGAAATACATCATGTATTTCATTTGAGGCATTTGTGAATTTGAAGCAGACATGCTATTACTGTACTTCATTTGCAACACCGTAGTGACCGTCATCAAAAGTGTGAATAAACTTACGTGATCTCCGTAAAAAGGGATGCTAAAACCTAAGTCGAGAATTGAATCGTACGTAGACAAATCATTTGCCCAAAGAAAACTCTGCTGACGAAGCTCTATCGATGATGGAAAGAAACGAAATAAAGCAAAAAGAATAGGCATCTGAAACAACATGGGTATGCAACCACCTAGGGGACTAACACCTGTTTCTTTGTACAAGGCCATCATCTCTTGCTGACGTTTCATCTTATCCTCATACTTCTCATTAATTGCATCAACTTGTGGCTTTAAAACGCGCATCTTGGCCATAGAAGTATACGACTTGTATGTAAATGGGAATAAGGCAATTTTTATCAGTAGGGCCATCATTAAGATAATCATACCATAACCAAAGCCCCAGTTTTCAAAAGCGTTAAAGATATTGATCACAATATATTTATTGATCCAACCGATAAAACTCCAGCCCAAAGGAACAAGCTCTTCCAATCCAATACCAAAAGACTTTAAAGTCTTTACATGGTTCGGTACAAAATACCATTCCATGGCATAGGATTGTGAACCTCCGTTAAAATTGAGGTTGGTGGATGCATTTAGAGTCTTTAAATAATCATCTGACCCTGAATGTTCTTGCGTACTGAGTAAAACCTCTTTAAACAGATTATTTGTGGTAAGAGCTGTTGAGAAGTATTGTGACTTAAATGCAATCCAATCTGGATTCAAAACAAGCTCAGAATCATCTGAAGTCACGGATAAATCATCAACTTCCCCATCAAGAAAATAATAAGCAGATGTATTCATCGACTCATTGTCTTTATTTAATTCTTGCCGTGGAACATTTACAGACCAATCCAATTCAATCGGATTTTGTGACTGGATGACGTCATCCAAACCTATAAAGTTTACATTGTAGTCGACCTTGTAAGAGTTTGGAGCTAATGAATATGCAAACTCAAGATACTTGTCCTGAGCAACATTCAAACGCATGGAAATGACTTGCTTATCACCATAACGAGACTCTGTCGTTTCGAAAACAAAATCATTGGTTTGCAAGCGACGGTTTTGAGACCAAAATGTTAGGTTGAATCGTGAAGAATCTTCTCGCAATAAATTTAGTGGAAGAGAATCATACGTTTGGTATTCTTTGAGATAAACGCTAGTAACTCGTCCACCCTTAGAGGCCAACTCTACTTTCACTAAGTCATTCTCTAGATAGAATTTTTCTGATAAATCTGAGACAGATGCAGCGTTAGCAAATGCTCCATATGCTTCTTGCAAGTCTTTCGAAACAGAACTATCTGTTACAGGAGTTTTTAAAACGGAAACATCACTCACTCCAGCATTAGATGTAGTGGTGGTTTGAACTTCTTCAGTAATTTTCTGATTTTGAGTTTCTACCAGGGCAGCTTCATTGTTCAGAAACCAAAACAGCACAATACCAATTAAGGCAAATCCAATCACCGAATTGTAATCGGTCTTTTTTTCTTGTTGTAGCATTTATTTAAGCTTTATTCTTTAATACTGCCTTAACAAAACCCACAAATAATGGGTGAGGATTGGCTACTGTACTTTTATATTCAGGGTGAAATTGCACGCCTACAAACCACGGGTGATCTGGAATCTCAACAATTTCTACCAGACCTGTTTCGGGATTAATTCCGGTGGCTATCATACCCGATTTTTCATAATCATCTAAATATGCATTGTTGAATTCATATCGATGACGGTGACGTTCAGAAATAAGATCCGAACCGTACACTGCATGCACAATAGTGCCTTTTTTTAATTCACAATCACAGGCTCCTAACCTCATGGTACCACCCATTTCGGTGATTTTCTTTTGTTCCTCCATGATGTCTATCACAGGGTGAGAACTTTCGGGATTCATCTCTGCTGAATGAGCATCTTTATAATCTAAAACGTTTCGAGCATACTCTATAACAGAAGCTTGCATGCCTAAACAAATACCTAAAAAGGGTACTTTATTTTCACGAGCATACTGAACGGCATAGAGCTTACCGTTTATACCTCTTGGTCCAAATCCAGGAGCAACCAATACGCCGTGCATTCCTTGAAGCGCCTCTTTGGCAGAAAGATCGTTTAATTTCTCTGAGTGTACCCAATGTAAATTAACCTTGCACCGAGCGTTTGCACTTGCATGTATGAATGCTTCAGAAATGGATTTATATGAATCCTTAAGCTCAACATATTTACCTACCAAGGCTATATCAATCTCATTTTTGGGATTATTGAGGTTGAAAACAAATTCCTCCCAACGCGTAATGTCAGCTTCTCCAGAAAAATTTAAACCCAAGCTTTTCAAAACAACTTTATCAAGTTGCTCTTCTTTCATCAATTTCGGGACATCGTAAATCGTCTCTGCATCAATAGACTGAATTACAGCATCAGGTCGCACGTTGCAGAACAATGCCAATTTTCTTCTTATCGAATCATTGATTTCATGTTCTGTTCTACAAACCAAAACATCTGGGAAAACGCCTGACTCTTGTAAGGCTTTAACCGAGTGCTGTGTGGGTTTTGTTTTAAGTTCACCGGCAGCTGTTAAGTAAGGTATCAGCGTAAGATGAACGACCATACAGTCGTCGGGTTTCTCCCAACACAACTGACGAACACTTTCTACATAAGGTAAAGATTCTATGTCACCTACGGTACCACCAAGCTCAGTGATCACAACGTCGTAATCTCCAGAATTACCGAGGATTTGCATACGTTCTTTGATCTCGTTTGTAATATGAGGTATTACTTGGACAGTCTTACCTAAAAAATCTCCTCGGCGTTCTTTTTGTATCACAGATTGATATACACTGCCTGTGGTTACATTGTTTGCCTGTGAAGTGGGGTGATTCATGAAACGCTCATAATGACCCAAATCAAGATCCGTTTCAGCACCATCTTCAGTCACATAGCATTCGCCATGCTCGTATGGGTTTAGAGTACCAGGATCAACATTTAAGTACGGATCAAATTTTTGAATCGTAACGCGATGCCCCCTACTCTGTAAAAGTGTTGCCAATGAAGCTGAAATTATTCCTTTTCCTAATGATGATGTTACACCACCTGTGACAAATACATACTTAGCTGACGACATTAAATATCATGTTTACCTGGGTTTACTTTGTGTTTTTAACAACCTCCCAAAATTAGAAATAATCAACTAGACATGGTAAAGATTTTGGTTTTTTTTAAAACAAGTCAAATCCCAGCAATAATGAATCAGAATTAAAAAAATAGGAGCTTAAGATTCAACCTGAAAGTTTACGAGTTACATCATAACAATCAGCATTATGCAAGTGATTGTTGCCGTGTAATTTCATTTCTAAAAAATGCTGGCAAACAAAAAGAGAGCTCGTAATGAACCCTCTTTTTAATCTATAGCGTGAAAGGAATTAACTTCCACAAGCCTCACAGTCGGGGTCATTAACGGAACAAGCTTGGGGCTGTTCCTTATCTTCCAAATCGTTTAACCATGAAGAAAAGGAATCTTCTTCTGGGTTTTGCTGAGAGGTATTGAGTTTTTCTTGGGCTTTGTTATCAGACATAGCAAAGGTTTTTAATGGTGAATAGTTTTAAGCTTTTCATAAAGTTATTTCTTTCTTTATCGAAATGACCAAAGGGCATTGATTCTTATTAACAAATGAAAAAGCCTATTTTATCTTATTTTTATCATAGTTATGAACCAATAATGCACAGAAGAAATGCGCCAAATGTTGTTATGTGCAAATACGAATTGTCTTTTTCCAAAAACTATAACAGATAAAGTGTTGAAATAAAATAAATCGATCGCGGTAATTTTTAATACCATTTACATCCATTTTTGGAGCATAGAGCAAAAGAAAATCATTAATATTCTATATTTGTTCTAATTCCAATCTCATGACACACGAACAGATTTTAGCTGACCTAAAAGCAAACAAATACGCCACAACCTATTTTCTTGCAGGTGAAGAAACTTTCTACATTGACTTGATATGTGATTATATTGAAAACAATGTTTTGAACGATGCCGACAAAGGGTTTAATCAAACCGTAATGTACGGTAGAGATACAGAAACAACTTCTTTAGTCGCTGCAGCAAAGCAGTTTCCAATGATGGCCAATCACACCGTCATCATCGTTAAAGAAGCTCAAGATTTGAAAAAAATTGACTTGTTAAAGTCTTATGTCGATCAACCTTTAGAAAGCACCTTGTTGGTTTTATGTTACAGAGGTAAAAAATTAGATAAACGAAAGGCTTTGTACAAAAGCGTCCAGAAAAATGGAATCTATTTTGAAAGTAATAAACTCTATGAAAATAAAATTCCTGAATGGATTAAAGGGTACCTAAGAAGTAAAGACTACAGCATAGGCTCTAAGGCAGCAGCAATACTTACTGAGTTTTTAGGAAATGACTTGTCTAAAATTGCAGGAGAACTCAACAA
>DLQO01000016.1 GCA_002478765.1 Flavobacteriales bacterium UBA7430 | reverse complement strand
TTAACAAGTAGGCAATGTCAAGAAGATCACTACCCGAAATTAATGCAGGATCGATGGCCGACATCGCCTTCCTACTTCTTATCTTCTTTCTGGTGACAACCACAATGGATGTAGACACTGGTTTGGTTAGAAAACTGCCTGCAATGCCGGAAAATGAAGAAGAAATTATTGATGATTCTCAGATCAAAGCCAAAAACATTTATGTGGTATTGGTGAATGCAAAAGACCAACTTTTGGTTGAAGAAGAGTCGATGGATGTCGCACAACTGAGAGAAGGTGCCAAAAAATTCTTAGACAACTGGGGTAAAAATCCAAACCTATCTGACAACCCTCAAATAGCCATCATTTCACTTCAAAATGACCGAGGGACATCCTACGAAATGTACATTAAGGTCCAAAATGAACTTTCCGCAGCATATCGCGAATTAAGAGACCGAGAAGCTCAAAAGAAATTTGGAGTAAACTACATGGAACTTAAAGGCGCCAACAAAAAAGAGATTCGTAAGATGTATCCTGAAAAAATTTCTGAGGCGGAACCTAAAAACGTAGGAGGAAACTAAATGAGTCGATTTAAAAAGAAAAAAGAAAGTGGAACTCCGGCGATTTCAACAGCCTCACTTCCAGACATCGTTTTTATGCTTTTATTCTTCTTCATGGTTACGACCGTGATGAGAGAGACTACCTTATTGGTAGAGAACACCCTTCCACAAGCATCTGAGGTTAAAAAAATTGAAGACAAATCCCTTTGTAGCTACATTTATGTGGGGGCTCCTGTTTCGGGAATGAAAACAAAATTTGGAACTGAGGCAAGAATACAATTGAATGACTCATTCAGACGAGCTACAGACATTCAGGAATTTGTTGCTTCTAAAAGAGAAGCCACAGCAGAAGAAAAAAAATCCCAACTCATCACGTGCATCAAAGCCGATGTGGATGCGAAAATGGGTCTCATTACAGACATCAAGCAAGAATTGCGTAAAGCCAAAGCCTACAAAATCAACTACGCAACCTATTCCAGTGTAGATTAGTTTTTAGAGCTGTTAAAATAAAAGGGGAGCAATTGCTTCCTTTTTTTTGTGATAAATCTTCGTGAGATTAGCTGTGAATGAGTCCTTCTCCCCAATGAAATGCTTTCATTTCAAAAGCTCAAAGTTCGAATCCCGACCAAAAAGACAAGTGGAGACTCTTGACTTTAAAAATGTGCTTACTTCGTCTTAACCCTAGGGGACTTGAAAAGAAATAAGGCCAATACAACCGTAGCAAAAGCTACAAGTACGAACTGTTCTACGCCTATAAACTCCCAAGATGAATCTATCTCACGATGCTGAACCAAAAATGCGACAATCAACAAGGTCGTGTTGTAAAAAAAGTGGAGGAAAATAGAACTTCTGAGATTGCCGGAATTCACATATACATAACCAATTAGAGCACCCAACACAAACCGGGGTAAAAGCGCGTGATATTGCAAATGAATCACACTGAACAACAAAGCGGTTACCCATACGGCCAAATGCTTGGAACCCCACCATTCCATAAATAAATTTTGTAGTACACCCCGAAACAACAACTCTTCTCCAAGAGCCGCAACGACCCCGATTAAAAGAATCATGAGAATTAAATCACCGTAGGTGTCCATGATTAAAAATTGTTCTGTAACTCTTAAAGTTTGTTCTTCGATGACCCGGAGAAAGTCTAAAAACTCAGGCAGATAAATCCCTTGATTGAGAAAACCTAAAAAATTAGCTACAGGGATCATCGCAAGGGCCATCAACAACATCAAAAACAAGGAAGGAAAAGATATGGGGGATTGCCAATTCAAATACTTCGCAGAGTTAACCACACCTCGAAGATGTAAAAACACGAATGATGGAAGAATAAAGGTGCCCAATGCATTGAAAAACTGCATTACTTTCATTGCATCAATCAAGTTTTCATTTTCAGGATCAAAAACCTCTTTTGTACTGGAAAAAAAACTGACGTCAAACAGCAATTGACAAACAAAAGCCCCGACAATATGTGAAGTCATCAAACCACCCATAATAACGATGGGTAAGTAATACAATAAGTTTGAATGCGTTTTTTTAGACCAAATTCCTCTAGTTTTCTCAACAAGCTTAAATCCCATGTGTTTTTCGTATTTTTGCCAATATTTTTCAGACGTGGTAAAGATAGGAAATATAGAACTTGGGGACTACCCTCTTTTGCTCGCTCCCATGGAGGACGTTAGCGACCCCCCATTCCGTGAACTCTGCAAACAACACGGAGCCGATTTGATGTATACGGAATTTATCTCATCGGAGGGTTTGATTCGGGACGCGGCCAAAAGTGTCCAGAAATTAGACATCTTTGAGTATGAACGCCCCATGGGGATCCAAATTTTTGGATACGACATCAACTCCATGCGGGAAGCTGCGGAAATTACCGCTCAAGCCAAACCTGACATCATTGACATCAATTACGGCTGTCCGGTAAAAAAAGTCGCTTGCAAAGGTGCGGGAGCTGGAATACTGAAAGACATCCCCAAAATGGTGAGGATGACCGAAGAAATTGTCAAATCCACCAACCTACCCGTTACCGTAAAAACACGACTGGGCTGGAATGAAGAAAGTAAATACATTGTAGATGTCGCTGAACGACTTCAAGACGTGGGAATAAAAGCCATCTCCATACACGGTAGAACACGAAAGCAAATGTACAAAGGGGAAGCTGACTGGTCCCTCATCTCTGAAGTGAAAAACAATCCAAGAATGCACATCCCTGTTTTTGGCAATGGGGATATAGACTCCCCAGAGAAAGCTAAAATGATGAAAGAACGGTATGATGTAGACGGCATGATGATTGGCCGTGCATCCATAGGATACCCTTGGATTTTCAATGAAATAAAACACTACCTAGAAACAGGCGAAAAGCTAAGCCCTCCGACCATAGAAGAGCGAATAGCAGCCTGCAAACAACACCTTCAAAGATCTCTGGAATGGAAAGGCCCCGTACTTGGAGTCGTGGAAACCAGAAGGCATTATACGAACTATTTTAAAGGAATGTTTGGCATCAAAGAATATCGAAAAAAACTGGTGACAACAGATGAACCTGAGAGACTCTTTGAAATTCTAGATGAAATTTCTGAAAACTTTGCTGACTACCAATTTTGCTAAGACGACTCTATAAATTTCCGTTTCAAAAGTCTTACGGGAATCCACGTTATCACAACACCCAATAATAGTACGGTAAGCATTATTAGTAGCATGTCTGTCGATTGTACCTCTACGGGGTAATTATTTACAACGAAAGAACCTTGAGCCCCTATCTTAATAAATCCGAATGTTTGTTGCAACAAACACAACACAACGCCCAAGCATAAACCAATGCCGCCGCCAAAAAAGGTGATGAGAAGTCCCTCATAAAAAAACACCTTTTGAATGGTCTGTTCAGAAGCCCCCATAGCCCACAGACTTGAGATGTCTTTTCGCTTTTCCAAAACGACCATAATCACAGAAGCCACAATGGTAAAAGTAGAAATGAGTAAGATAAAAGCGAGAATGAAAAAGATAGCCCACTTTTCGGTTTGCAAAACTTTGTATAAAAATTCTTGTTGTTGAAATCGATTTTTAACTTCAAAATCTGAACCGAAATAGGCCTGAAGACCTTCTTGAAGTGCTTCAACATCTTCATCATCGGCATGAAAATCTAATGAAGTAACTTGTTGTTCCTTGCTTAAAAATTTTTGTACCGATCCCAAGGAGCATACTACATAAGATGCATCATGACTGGCTTGAACGTTATAAATTCCGGACACAAACCAGGCGCCTTCTGTAAATGGACGTTCCAAGGATCCTAGCTTGGCAGAAACGTTCGGGACAAAAACGCGCAAAGGCATGTAGTACTGACCTACAGGAATGGATAAGGTATGAGCAAGTGCTTGCCCAACAATGGCCAAATTTTGATGCTCATTACTTCTAAAACTTTGTCCTTTGAAAATGTGTTTTTCGATGCGAAGAGAGTCAGAAGATGGCCATTGCTTGACGCCTTTGAGTTTGGCAATTTGCTCTTGATCCTCAAATCGCAACAAAACTTTCTCTTCATAAACCTCATGGATAGACTCCCATGGAGCTATGTTACTCAAATGTTCCAAATCGTATAGGGATGATGCAAAGCTTTTCGACTTTACAGACCGTACAACGATGTCTGGATTAACCTCATCATACATGGATTTGATTAACGATTCAAAGCCATTGAAAACAGAGAGCACCACAACCAGGGCCAAGGTTCCTACAGCAACACCCAATACGGAAATAGCTGTTATAACATTAACGGCATTCTTGCTCTTCGAAGAAAATAAATAGCGTCGAGCTATGTAAAGAGCAACATTCAAAATTATTCTGGTAAGTTAGAGTCTTCGCCCCGCAACAAGCGATCTATGTTTTCAGCGTAGTCTAATGAGTCATCGATAAAGAAGCTCAACTCAGGCACAATACGGAGTTGGTGACGCACCCGACGACCTAACTCATTGCGGACCTCAGCATTGTGTGTGTTTACCGAACTCAAAAAACTCTGCTTGTCGGGAAGTGGGAAAACAGATAAAAAAACCTTAGCATAAGACAAGTCAGGGCTCAAACGAACCTTGGAAACTGAAATTAGAGCTCCCGGAGCAATTGAACTTGTCTTTTGCAATAAAATCTCGGCCACATCCTTTTGAATTTGACGTGCCACTTTTTTTTGTCTTGTACTTTCCATGGGTCAAAGATAAGAATTTAGCAACAGTAACTGACAGTAAGACGAAGGTACTCGCGCAACGTACATAATTACACCTTTCAAGTGAATAAAGAACAATCCCTCAGTGAAAACTCCCAAGAGATGAAACGCATATCAAATTGAATTTTATCTTTGCATGATACAGTAACGATAATCACAAGGACTCTTCTTTATGAAGCCATTTTTTAAACTTTTAAAATTCGCTTACACCTATAAGCATTTAGCACTTCTCAATGTGTTTCTAAATATCTTATCGGTTTTATTTGGCTTATTTTCAATCACGCTGGTGATTCCTATGTTGGGAATTCTTTTCGGAACGCAAGATAAAGTTGCCATTGCTCCTGAGGGAGACTTCTCCACAGAGTGGGTAAAAGAATATCTTTCCTACAAGCTTACTGCGATGATTGAGTCTGTAGGAGACTCCAATGCCTTGGGTTTAATCTGTGTTGGGATTGTGAGCGCTTTCTTCCTAAAAAATCTAACGCGCTATTTGGCGCAATACGTTCTTATTCCGATTCGTACAGGCGTCGTAACTGACATTCGTAAAGCTCTCCACGAAAAAATGTCTTTTTTATCGATTTCTTATTTTTCAGAACAGAGAAAGGGAGATCTAATCTCTAGAATGACGACCGACGTTACGGAAGTAGAAAACACCATCATAAACACTTTAAGTGTTTTGGTTAGAGACCCCATCAACATCATCGCATCCATCATCTTCTTAATGACGATGAGTGCCAAACTTACTTTGATTGTTTTCTTCCTCTTCCCTCTTGCGGGTCTGGTCATTGGAAATATTGGTAAAACTTTAAAAAGAAAATCAACTCGAGGGCAGGTACAAATTGCCCGAATATTATCAACCATCGAAGAAAACATCTCGGGTTTAAAAGTCATCAAAGCCTTCAATGCAGAAAAGCAAATCAATGACAAATTCGAAGATGAACTTATAAAACACCAAAAAATTACCGCAAGCATCCTCCGACGTAAAGAGCTGGCATCTCCTATGAGCGAGTTCTTAAGCACATTAGTCATGGTTGTTATTATTTGGTATGGAGGTAATCTCATCTTTGAGAGTCAAAACAACCCCGATGTTTCGGCGCTAAGCCCACAAACATTTATCGGATTCATCATTATTTTTTCACAAATCTTACCTCCTGTAAAGTCCCTTTCACAAGGGTATTATCTCATCCAAAAGGGTTCTGCCTCAGCTGAGCGAATTCTGAGTGTCTTGGATGCAGATATTGAAGTGAAAGAAAAAGAAAATGCCTGTAGTATTGAACGATTTAATGAGTCCATTCGGTTTGAAAATGCACACTTTTCATACGGAGAGAAAGCCGTACTAACAAACATCAATCTTGAAATACAAAAAGGAAAAACCATTGCCTTTGTGGGGCAGTCAGGAGGAGGGAAAACAACCCTAGCCAACTTAGTCGCTCGCTATTACGACCTGAAAGATGGAACGCTATGGATTGATGGGAAAAACGTACGAGACTACAAACTATTTGACCTCAGAAAACAAATGGGCATTGTTACGCAAGATGCCATCTTATTCAACGACTCCATTTTTAACAAC
>DLQO01000008.1:6354-6644 GCA_002478765.1 Flavobacteriales bacterium UBA7430 | reverse complement strand
CGATCTCTGGATTTATCAACTCGATAAAAACGATCGAAAATTTTATTCAAATGCTTTTGTGCAATCCCATTTCCATTATCTGCGACTTCTACCAAAATATTTTGGTCCATATCATAAATCCTTAAAAGGACTTCTCCGCCTTCTTTTCCATATTTTATAGCATTGTCAATCAGATTTACCAAGACCTGTTGTATTTTCTCTACATCAGCCTCAACCATATAACGTCCTTTCTGAGTCTGTGACATCACTATTTTCACCTCTCGTTTCTTCGCTTTGAGCTCCAATTGCTC
>DLQO01000008.1:1815-6325 GCA_002478765.1 Flavobacteriales bacterium UBA7430 | reverse complement strand
ATTTTACCCCCCTCTAATTTTGTAATCTGATCCAGATCTTCAACAATATAAATCATCCGATTCACGCTTTTATTCGCGCGCTCTAAAAACTTTCTATTAATATGCTCATCATCAATCGCACCATCAAGTAAGGTGTCTATATAGCCTTGGATGTTAAATATGGGTGTTTTCAATTCATGAGCCACATTGCCAACAAATTGCCTTCGGTAACTTTCTCGGATCATTAATTTCTCAATTTCTGACTCTCTATGAGTATTCCAACTCGTAACATCTTTGTTTACTTGGTTTAAACCAACGTCTTTATAGTCCCCTGGTTTTGACTTGGAATCGTGTATGTTTTTATAGATCAACTTAATTCTGTTGTGAATGAACTTGTCAACCAACCATCGTACCAAGAGATAATTTGACAAGCCTACAGAAGAAACCAGCAAAGTAGCATCAGAAAAAATCAGTGAAAAATCAAAAACAATAAGGTGAATGATTAGAATCAACATCAATAGAAAAGAAGAGACCAATGACACCAGCCAAGACTGATCCATCTTCCCTTTGAAAGCTCTAAAAAAACGGTATTTCCTATTCATCTATTTTAAATTTGTACCCAACGCCCTTCACGGTTTCAATGTAATTCAGCCCAATCTTTTCTCTCAACTTTCTTACATGCACATCAATCGTTCGTCCACCTACAACAACATCCGCACCCCATATTTTTTCAAATATTTGCTCTCTATTGAATACCTTTCCGGGTTTTGAAGCCAACAAATAAAGAATTTCAAACTCTTTGCGAGGAAGTGATAAAGACTCATCATCAAGCGTAACTTGATACCGTTCTCGATCGATTTTCAAATCTATAATTTCGATAACTTCCGAAGGGCTGGTTTCTATTGCCGCTCCTTTTCTTCTGAGTAAAGACTTCACACGACTTACAAGTACTTTAGGTTTTATTGGTTTGTGGATGTAACCGTCAGCACCCGCCTCAAGCCCTGCTACTTGAGAATAATCCTCAGAGCGTGCGGTTAAGAAGGTGATCAATATATTATCGTATTCCTTGTTAGATCGGATGGTCTCACAAGTTTCAATCCCATCCATGCCGGGCATCATAACATCCAGCACAATAAGGTTGGGCTTAAAGGTGTCAAGCAAGTTCAAGGCCGCCTGACCGTCTTGACATGTGGAAACTTCAAAGCCCTCCTTTTTTAGATTATAGCTTAAAAACTCCAGAATGTCTTTCTCATCATCAACAAGTAAAATTCTATTGTTCGTTTTCATCAAAAGCGAGGATTTGTGTAAATATAAAGATTATTGTAAGAATTTATAAGTGCAAAAAAAACTCCGCAATGCGGAGTTTTTTTTTTGATTACAGGCCTAGCCTGCCAAAGAATTTCTTGATTCCAGAAGCAAACTCATTAGGAATGGTTTCCATCATTGAAGCTAGAGACAACTGGTCATTCACACCAATCGCAATGGCAATGGAAATAATCAAACCAATCATGGCAAAAGCAAAGTCTTTGAACATCAACCGAAATGACCGCCCAATGCTATTCTCTCCTGCGTTTCTTATTGCCATGGCAACTTCTCTACCTCCAAGCAAACCGATAAATACCCAAGTGGTACTCATTGGAACCTTAGAATGAAGCTTAAAGTAAAATAATATGATGCAGTATATAAAATCAATAATGGTCGCAAAACGAACGTCTGTTATCACAGACTTCTCCGTAACAATTTTTTGGATACGCCCACCCTTGTAGTAAAGCAAAAGCCCTAGGCCTACAAACACCACTAAGGCGAAACCCATAAACTCACTAAAAGCCATACTTCTAGGTAGGTATACTGCGATGTTTGCAGCATCTTGCATTAGCCAAACAGACCAGAGCGTTCCCGATGTAATCCACTGAGCTATCGTCCATCCAAATTTAGCTTCTCCCACAAAGTATTTCTTAGCGAGTTTTGAAATCGTAATAAAGACGATGAATCCCAAAAAGAAAGCAAGAATATAACCACTCATACTCTTAGCCAAAACTTTCCCAATAGCAGCGGGAGCGGCCGCAAAAGAAGTCAGTAAGATAAACGTGGTCGAAACGGGCATCCTCAGTCGAGTAAGAATCAATAAAAATATAGGTGCCGCTATTTGCAAAAAGTGAAACTCTGTAGGTGCAATCTCGAAGCCTTTGGCCATCAATCGACCGTGAGAGACATCACCCGCGTAATTTAACCAACTGTAACCTACCGTGAACAAAAAGATTCCCCCAATAAAAATCCAAAGCACCCACCATTTCTTGTCTTGGTTGGAAGCAATGAAGGTCCCTAGAGTTTGAATACTGTCATTGGCAACCGCAGCATAAGCGGCAAATAAAAACCCTACCCACATTGCAATTTGAGGATAAGGCGTTGCAAACATTGCCAACATAAAGGCAACTATAACGAAAGTAAGAAAAGATTTCTCGTCTTTTTGAATCCAAAAAGAGACTGGAAAACTAAATCTTTTGATTAGCTTTTTCATAAGAGTGTGGAGTCGTAATTCTTAAATCAACAACTATGCAAGTATTGCTATAGTGTAGACAGCAACTAAAATAGCTGCATATAAAAACTTACTGATCTCTATTCTTTTAATGGAAGTACTGTTCATCTTTTCTTTTTATTTACACTACAAATAACAAGCTTATTCAGAACATCGCCGTTAATCTAAAATAACCCTAATGTTAAGTTTAAGTTAAATCTGATTTAAACAATTTAAAAACAGAATTTTAGACACCATTATAAGTCGAGAAAAGCTATAATTTCGCACCTAAAAGGCTACATTTTGGCCCTACGATAAATATCAACTTAATATGACGTGCTTTTCTTTAATGATTTGTTAATCGACAAGTAAAAATACATTAACCTAACAACAACACTATCCCAATATATTTGCACCGTAAACTAACAAAAAACAAACATGAAAAATCTAGCACTCACACTAGTTGCATTATTTACACTCGCGGCTGCATCTTGCGGAAGCAAACAAGAAATTAAAAAAACAGAAAATACAACACTATCTGGAGATATTAAAATTGATGGATCAAGTACCGTTTACCCAATCACCGAAGCCATTGCTGAGGAGTACCGCAACGTAGAATCTAAAGTGCGTGTTACCGTTGGAGTGTCAGGTACCGGAGGCGGATTTAAGAAATTCTACCGAGGTGAAACGGACATCAATGATGCATCACGACCTATAAAATCAAAAGAGATAAAAATATGTGAGGAGAATGGTATTTCATACGTTGGCCTTTCAGTAGCATACGATGGTTTGGCCGTACTAAAAAACCCTGCTAACGACTGGCTTACCTCAATTACTGTTGAAGAATTGAACAAATTGTGGGTTCCACAAGCGCAAGACAGCATCATGTACTGGAATCAAATTCGAGATGGATGGCCAAATGAAGAAATTCACTTATACGGCCCAGGTGTAGCTTCTGGTACCTATGATTACTTTGCTGAGGTAATCTGTGGAAAAAAGGTAGGAACTCGTGGAGACTATACCGCTTCTGAAGACGACAATGTATTGGTGCAAGGTATTGCAACGGATAAATACGCACTTGGTTTCTTCGGATTGGCATACTACGAAGAGAATAAAGATAAACTAGATTTGGTCGCCGTTGACAACGGGACTGGGTCAGTATTCCCTTCGATGGAAACTGTATCTTCAGGAGAATATGCACCGCTATCACGTCCAATATTCATTTATGTAAGTAGCAAGGCGGCTGAAAAACCAGAAGTAGT
Organism: Flavobacteriales bacterium UBA7430; assembly: GCA_002478765.1. Classification (GTDB taxonomy): domain Bacteria; phylum Bacteroidota; class Bacteroidia; order Flavobacteriales; family UBA7430; genus UBA7430. The sequence goes on along the minus strand of DLQO01000008.1, from coordinate 2,569 downwards.
AGATTTTGTAGACTTCTATCTGAATTCTGCCGGAGACATTGCGAAAGAAGTAGGTTACGTTGCACTTCCAGCTGAAGAATATCAAGTTGAAATCGATAAATTTAATGCCTTTGTGAAAAAATAAGGGTAGGAACACATAAATTAAGATCAAAGTACCTCCTGATGGGGGTACTTTCTCGCGTTTAAGATGAATAGAAAAAAGAAAGAAAAAATTATTGAGCTGATGCTCAAGCTAAGCGGTCTGATTACGGTCCTCACTACCATTGGAATTATATGGGTATTGTTCAGCGAAAGTTTTTCGTTTTTCAAAGAAGTCTCACTGGTCGAATTTTTGACCGATGACCAATGGACCCCACTTTTTGCCAACAAACGATTTGGCATCATGCCTTTGATAAGTGGTACACTACTTACCACAACGATTGCACTTTCCGTAGCTCTTCCACTCGGATTAACCATTGCCGTTTACCTGAGTGAATACGCCCCGAATAAAGTTAGAGATGTTCTGAAGCCTCTTCTAGAAATTCTTGCAGCAGTCCCTACCGTTGTGTACGGGTTCTTTGCTTTGATGGTGGTAACGCCGTTTTTGAAAACCATTTTCCCAAATATATCGGGATTTAATGCACTTTCAGCTGGACTTGTTATGGGAATCATGATCATTCCGTTTGTTTCTTCCCTTAGTGAGGACGCCTTAAGAGCGGTTCCAAAATCATTGAGAGAAGCGTCATACGGACTGGGAGCAACACGCTTACAAACC
>DLQO01000008.1:0-1718 GCA_002478765.1 Flavobacteriales bacterium UBA7430 | reverse complement strand
GCAATAGCGGCTGGTCAACAACCTCGACTCACTTTTGATCCATTTGTACCTATTGAAACCATTACGGCTTATATTGTACAAGTTAGTTTAGGAGATGTCCCACATGGTTCTCTAGAATATAAAACTATTTTTGCAGCAGGGATGACCTTGTTTGTGTTTACATTTTTATTAAACAACCTTTCTTTCTGGATAAGAAAAAAATTCCGCGAAGAGTATGAGTAAAGGAAAAATAAATAGAATCAAAGATAAAGCATTCGGAATTCTAGGTCTTGTCGCAACTTTGTCAGGCTTGATTATTCTTGCGTTCTTCATTGGGCAGATCCTTTACGAAGGTCTGAGTCGATTAGATCTGGACTTTATGAAAGATCTTCCATCACGCAAACCCGAAAAAGCAGGAATCTTTACAGCATGGGTTGGAACCCTTTGGGTACTAGTTATGACGACACTTTTTGCATTTCCGCTGGGAGTTTCTGCTGGGATTTATCTCGAAGAATACGCTAAAAAAGGGAAGTTTTCAGACCTATTGGAAATCAATATTTCAAATCTTGCAGGCGTACCATCAATCATATACGGTTTGTTGGGCTTGGAAATTTTTGGACGGGTTATGAACTTAGGAAATAGTCTGCTTGCAGGATCATTCACTTTAGCACTCCTTATTTTACCCATCATCATTGTTGCCACCCGAGAAGCCGTTCGCGCTGTACCCAACACCTTAAGAATGGCATCATATGGCTTAGGAGCCAGCAAATGGCAAACCATTTGGAATCAAATCCTCCCTGCCTCTATGGGCGGTATTTTTACGGGAGTTATCTTAGCTATATCCAGAGCTGTAGGTGAAACTGCACCTCTAATTGTAGTTGGGGCATTAGCCTATGTTCCATTTGCACCTAGTGGACCTATGGATGAGTTTACCGTGCTTCCTATTCAAATTTTTAATTGGATTTCAAGACCTCAGCATGGATTTGCTGTTAATGCGGCAGCAGCGATTATTATTCTTTTGGGCATCACTTTTATAATGAATGGCATAGCGGTCTATTTAAGAAACCGGTGGCAGAAAAAAATCAATTGGTAAACATCTGTATACTATGAGTCAAACAGGACACAAAATACAATCAAAAAATGTTGATGTTTTCTACGGCGATAATAAAGCCTTATCTAACATCAATCTAAACATCATTCCAAATACGGTTACAGCCTTAATTGGACCTTCAGGCTGTGGGAAATCAACCTTCTTACGATTACTGAATCGAATGAACGACTATATCGATTCATTTTCAATGAACGGACAAGTTACGATGGATGGCCAAGACATATACGGTCCAAAAGTTCAAGTTGAAGAACTCAGGACTAATATTGGAATGGTTTTTCAAAAACCAAATCCATTTCCAAAAAGCATTTTTGAAAATGTTGCCTATGGCTTGAAAATTCAAGGGGTAAAGGACAAGAAATTCATAGCCAACCGGGTCGAAACCGCACTCAAACAATCAGCTCTTTGGGATGAAGTTAAAGACGATTTAAAAAAACCCGCCTTGTCTTTATCAGGTGGGCAGCAACAACGCTTATGCATTGCCAGAGCGCTGGCCGTAGATCCGAAAGTTATATTAATGGATGAGCCCACTTCGGCTCTGGATCCAATTTCTACAGCAAAGATTGAAGAATTAATTTTTGAGCTCAAGCAAAAATATACGATTGTCATTGTTACACACAACATGCAACAG
>DLQO01000072.1 GCA_002478765.1 Flavobacteriales bacterium UBA7430 | reverse complement strand
CCTAGATTTCCTGGATCTTTTCCCCCATGCCCTGCGTCAATGATTACTTTATTTACCGCAGTACTGTAATCTGAGGAAAATAAATACGACCAAACAGGCATGGAATAGAGCACAAGAAATATCGCTACAATTCGTTTCACTTCAGGTGGCTTTTTTTAGTTAGTTTTGCTTAATTAGCCAAAACAAAAATAAAAAGAAAATTCACTTTTGTCAGCAAAGTCTAAACATACTCTCTTTTTAGCTTTTTTCCAATGTATTTTTGTGTTTTCAGGTCTATCTGCTCAGCAAACAGATCAGGACACAACTTTGGCCCAGACAAGCTTTCTCCCTTCGGAAGTTCACTACTTTGCAGAGGACTCCAGCATCATCGATCTGAAGGGGAGAAAAGTACGACTATATCATCAAGCAAAAGTTAATTATGAAGACATTGAACTTCAGGCGGAACACATCATACTTAACTGGAATGACAATACGGTATATGCGGTTGGAAAAATTGACAGTACAGGAAAGACTTTCGGGGAACCCATTTTCAAAGAAAACGGAAAGACCTACCATTGTGAAAGCATACTTTACAATTTTAAAAGTAAAAAAGGTAAAATAAAAGGAATGCGAACCCAAGATGGCGAGGGATACATTCATGGGAGTCTACTTAAAAAACAAGCAGACAACTCTATGTTCATTGAAGAGAGTAAATACACAACTTGCTCTGCACATGAACCTCACTTTTACATCCGTGCTAAAAAGCTTAAAATCATTCCAAAAAACAAAATTGTCACGGGGCCTGCAAATCTAGTAATTGCGGACATACCAACCCCCTTATTTGTCCCGTTTGGCTTTTTCCCAATGGAAAATGAAAAGAGCTCAGGTTTTTTAATGCCCTCATACGGGAATTCCACAAATCGAGGTTACTACCTTCGTAATGGTGGGTGGTATTTCACCATCAATGACCACATGGACTTAGCCCTGAGAGGAGATGTTTATACGCGTGGATCCTGGAAACTAAAAAGCCAAAGTGTTTACAAAAAACGTTATGCTTACAAAGGGAATGTTAGCATCAGCTATTCCAAAAACCTACTGGGAGAAAGAAGTTTATCAGACTATCAAGACCAAAGAGATTTTTTCATCAATTGGACGCATACTCAAGATCCAAAAGCACATCCAAATAGACGTTTCAGTGCAAAGGTAAATGCGGGTTCTAGCAGTTTCAATCAGATGAATGCCTACCGAAGTAATGACTACCTAAAAAACACACTTAGCTCCAACGTTTCTTACAACTATTCATGGCTTGACAAACCATTTAATGTTTCGGCAAATTTGAGACACAGCCAAAATACACTAAACAATTCTGTTAGCCTTAGTCTCCCGGACCTATCATTCAATATGAATCGAATACATCCTTTTGAACGCAAACAAGGTTATGGAAATCAAAAATGGTTCGAAAAGATCAGCATGAGTTATAACGTTCAAGCTAAAAATCAAATTGAAACGATTGACAGCTTATTGTTTACTTCCGAGACACTGAAAAAGATGAATTATGGGATACAACACCGAATCCCAATCAGCAGCTCTTTTAAAGTTTTGAACCATTTCAACTTAAATCCTGGAGCAAATTATACGGAGCGATGGTACTTTAACCGTGTTGAAAAATCATGGGACCAAGAACTAAACACGCTTGATAAAGATACCGTTGGAGGGATGTATGCGGTAAGAGACTTCAGCACAAGCATAAGGTTAAACACCAAAATTTATGGGCTCTACCCCATTGAATCTAGAAAAATAGAAACCATCAGACACGTCATAACCCCAAGTATATCATTCAATTACAGGCCTGACTTTAGTGAGGAACAATGGGGCTATTACGACCGAACGGTTGTCGATTCTACTGGAAATGAACAACTGTACTCCTATTACAGTGAAAACATCTACAACAGTGCTCCAATGGGTAAATCAGGCAACATCAGTTTGAGCATTGATAATAATTTGGAAATGAAAGTTAAAACCAAAAACGACAGCATTACAGAATACAAGAAAATTGCTTTGTTTAAGAGTCTAAACTTCCGAGGGAATTACAATTTAGCTGTGGATTCATTTAAATTTTCCAACATTAGCTTTTCAGGAAGATCTGAACTAATCCCGAAAATGAACATTAAGTTTGGTGGATCACTAAACCCTTATCAGATAGACGAAAACGGAAATCAGGTTCATCAATATGCATGGCATAACAAACTCTCTCTAGGTCGATTGACTGATTTTAATTTCTCTGTAAATTGGAGTTTTAAAAGTGTCCATCAAGGAACAACAGCAAGAACTACCGAAAACATCCCCCAAGAGCAGTGGGATATGATTCAAGATTATGCAGATGATTATGTGAATTTCAATATCCCATGGGACATCAGCATGGATTACAAATATAGCTACAGGAAACCCGGCCTAAAAAAATCCATCCGTCAAACGTTTAATGTAAAGGGGAACGTTCGCTTGACAGAAAAATGGAAAGTTGGTTTTCATTCAGGTTATGACTTCGACTCCAAAGAGATTTCATACACATCACTTGACTTTTACAGAGATTTACATTGCTGGGAATTAAGATTCAATTGGATTCCTTTCGGATATCACCAGAGCTATAACCTTAGCATCAATGTAAAATCAAGCATACTGCAAGATTTAAAACTCAACAAACGCATGAGTTTCCTAGACTTTTAGGTAAATTAGTAACTTAATGGTTGATAGATCATCTTGAAACTATCGCATCAGTTTTCAATACAATGAAGAAAAACATAGCCATACTCAGAGGAGGAAATTCATCGGAAATAGACATCTCCTTGAAAAGTGCAGAAGTTGTATACCAGCATATCGATACCAAAAAATTCACACCTCACCTGGTACATATCGAAGGTTCTAACTGGTATGTACTGCAAGAAAACGAGAAATATCCTATCGATAAAAACGACTTTTCCTTCTCAATAAATGGACATAGGAAAACTTTTGACGGTGTGTTTATGGCGATTCACGGAACTCCCGGTGAAGACGGGGTACTACAGGGTTATTTTGACCTTATGAATATCCCTTACAATTGCTGCGGAAGCTTTGAATCTTCCATAACTTTTAATAAAGCGATGTGTAATGCACTTTTAAAACAATTTCAAATCCCAAGTGCTAAGGCTGTCATCATCAATAAGGAAACCGATTACGATCTTGACCGGATTGAAAATCAAATAGGCCTACCTTGCTTTGTGAAACCAAATAGAGCAGGCTCAAGCTATGGGGTTTCTAAAGTTTCTGACAAAAAACAATGGAAAGAAGCATTAAAAAGTGCTTTCAAGCATGACCATCAAATCATCATCGAAGCTTTTGTAGATGGCACAGAGGTTACCTCTGGAGTTATTGAGAAGAATGGAGAGCTGATCGCACTTCCTATCACAGAAATCACTTCTGAAAATGATTTTTTTGACTACGAAGCGAAATACGAAGGGAAATCTCAAGAAATTACCCCTGCAAGAATTCCTGTTGAAAATCGGGATCAAGTTCAATCTCTAAGTAAAACCATTTACCGAATCCTTAATTTAAAGGGTATGGTTCGAATGGATTATATCCTTGAAAACAATCAGCCCTTCCTTATCGAAATCAACACTATCCCCGGTTTGTCGGAAGAAAGTATTATACCCCAACAAGCGCATTGCATGGGAATGAGTCTGAAGGAACTATTCAGTCTATCCATAGAAAATATGTTTGCAAATGATAAAGCCTAAAAAAACGCTCAAAAGAAAGGAGTATAGCCTTGAGCAATACCTTCTAGGAATTGCAAAAGGTGATATTGGCATGTTAGGAAAAGCCATTACCCTGGTAGAAAGTACCAAAAGTGAACACCAGGAGTTTGCACAACAAATTTTGAAAAGAATTACGCCCAAAACAGGTAAATCCATTCGCATTGGAATAACCGGTGTACCTGGTGTCGGAAAAAGCACATTCATTGAAAGCTTCGGTAAAAAAATAACCTCTTTGGGTAAAAAAGTAGCTGTTTTAGCCATTGACCCGAGCAGTGAAGAGGCACGAGGAAGTATTTTAGGTGACAAAACACGCATGGAGCAATTGAGTAGAGACCCCCTTGCTTTCATTCGCCCATCACCTACCTCGGGATCTCTTGGGGGCGTAGCACGCAAAACACGTGAAAGCATATTACTCTGTGAGGCCTCGGGTTATGAAGTCATCATTATAGAGACTGTGGGTGTAGGACAATCAGAAACCTCAGTACATTCCATGGTAGATTTTTTCCTTTTGTTGATGCTACCTGGAGCGGGAGATGAACTTCAAGGAATCAAAAGAGGAATCATAGAAATGGCAGACGCCATAGCCATTACCAAAGCAGACGGAGACCATTTAAATCGATGTAAAGTTGCCGCTGAGGATTACAAAAGAGCCATTCACCTCTTCCCAGCAAAACACAACGGCTGGATCCCAAAAGTCTTACAATGCTCAGCACTCAATCAAGAAGGAATCTCTGATGTTTGGGAAATCATTACATCTCATAATAATCATTGCATCAACAGAGGAACCTTTCAAGAAAAAAGAAACAATCAATCGCGATTTTGGCTGCATGAAAGCATTCAAGAACAATTGGGGAAATCTTTTTACGAAAACGAAAAAGTCAAAACAGAATTAAATCGACTCGAAAAACAAGTCAAAATGGGTACG
>DLQO01000006.1:4267-29507 GCA_002478765.1 Flavobacteriales bacterium UBA7430 | reverse complement strand
AAAATTTACGTGAGAGATGTAGAGGTTTCAGGTTTTGACATTCTGACTTCAGGCAATGCGGTTATTGTAGCTGTGAAAACTGCTCGTAACGTTGTTGATGAAGAGGAAGAGGGTGAAGAGGAAGCGGCTGATGCGCCTGCTGCTGAAGCACCTGCTGCAGAATAAACATGAAAAAATTCCTTGTCATCGGATTGGGAAATGTTGGTTCTGAGTATGTCAATACTCGGCACAACATCGGATTTAAAGTATTGGAAGCACTAGCTAGTGCTTCCAATACTTGTTTTAAGCCCAATCGTTATGCGGATACCGCAACGATAAAAGTCAAAGGTCGTTCCGTAACGCTTGTTAAACCGACCACCTTTATGAACCTCAGCGGTAAGGCGGTAAACTACTACATGCAAAGCGAAAAAATCGCTATTGAAAACACCCTCATCATTACGGATGATTTGGCGCTTCCTTTCGGCACACTTCGCATGCGAACCAAGGGTAGCGATGGCGGTCACAACGGCTTGAAACACATCATCGAGACCTTAAACAGCGCTCACTTCCCGAGAATACGGTTTGGGGTAGGCAATGAGTTTTCAAAAGGAAAACAAGTCGATTACGTACTCGGCGAATGGTCTACTGAAGAAGAAGAAAAACTAAAGGAACGGCTTGAAACGCTCTCAAAAATGATTCAAAGCTTTGTTTGCATTGGAGCGCCAAAAACCATGACGGACTTTAACGGTAAGTAAGCATGCTTCTCCTGTCGACATCGATTTTATGGAGAACTAAAAAAATGGCTCAGCCTTCTCGTTTAAATTACTTATCTTAGATTGTAATAAACACTTACGTATGAAAACCCTCCTCACGCTCTTTGCGATATGCATAAGTTTTACAAGCTACGCTCAAACCGAAATTTGTTGCATCAATCCCGATTGGGTGAATCCCGAAGTCAATTGTACGGAAGTTTATGACCCCGTGATCGGATGTGATGACAAGATGTACAGCAATGCTTGTGTGGCTCAAGCCGGAGGGGTAACTTCTTGGGAAAGCAGTGTAGGAGAAATTATCGAACGAGACTGGGATTGCAACGCCATTCCGGTGCTTTGTGAAACGCCTTCGGGAATCATGATCTATGGGGTTGGTGACTGGACAAACCCAGACAACCCCTGTGAGTCTGGATACTGCGGCGAAGATGGAACCTTTTCTCAAATTGCATACGACTGTCCCTATGAAATGGGGATTCCTTGTGATGGAGACCTGGTACAAGTCTCTGGGCAATGTTGCGCAGTATGTGTGGGAAAAGAACCGCTGTGTACCTCCAGCACTGGCGTTGCGATTTACGAGGAAGGCGACTGGTTCAACCCGACCAACCCATGTGATGCAGGCTATTGCAATGCCGATGGGACTTTCTCCATGATGATCATTGATTGTGCGCAAGCTATGGGTGTTGAATGCAACGGTACCTGGGTAGAGGTCTGTGGCCAATGCTGTTCAGAATGTGTAGAAATTGCTGCCGCCACGACCCTTGATGGGGTGTCCATTACGCTGAACCAAGGCTGGAACATGATTGGCTTCGGTTGTGGAGCAGATAAAAATGCCGCAACGGCCTTTTCCGCCATTAAAGACCAACTCATCATCGCAAAAAATGGCTTTGGAAATGCCTACTTAACCGAATACAACTTTAACGGAATTGGTGACTTAAAACGCGGTTATGGCTACTTGATAAAAGTCACTGAAGAGATTCCCAATTACAACATTTGTGAATAGACCTGTTTTACCCTCTTAAGTCGCTAAACCTTATTCCTACATTCAATAATGAGCTTACACGTCATCGGATTTAAAAGCCTGGGCATCACAAAAGACGAGCCCTTCAAAGAGAAGGGTAAATGGTCTCGTGGGTTCCAACACAACTTTAAACTCAGCAATGGAAACTACCTCTCACTTTGCATTACCGAAAACAGTTTTGGCGGTGATTTAAAAGAAGAGCTTGTTTCTGTGAGTTATCTTCCCATTGATGATCTTGAAAAGCTTGCCGAGCCCTCTTGTGAAAAAGAAGTGAGCGCCCTGGAAAAAGAAATTGTACTGGGATGCTTTGAGTACATCGAAGAGTTTTACGAGTACGACTTGCTGCTCAGAAGCATTGGGTGCAATGCCCTAAAGGGAGAAGCGCTTGATCAACTTCTCGACGCTTCTGTGCTTTGATTTTGAATTCTTAATGCGCTCTAAACAGAGGTCGTTCATTTACCATACAAGCCCAGTAGCGAGGTTACTTTATAAAAGACTCAAGAAACAAGTTTACCGTTGACTCGCCTTGTGTTTTTTGTATTTTTATAGACTAAATTTTCAACCGCTTATTAACTTAATCCTCCCAGAAATGAAAAATTTTACTCAAAACTTTATCGGATTGTTTGTTCTTGTATTTGCAATGAATTTTACGGTTAATGCTCAAGAGGGCTGCATGATTTCATCTGCATGTAATTACAACTCCGATGCAACTGAAATGTCTAATTTTTCTGTGTGTGATTTTTCATGTTACGGTTGTTTAGATCAATCAGCTTGTAATTACAACGCAGAAGCTACCACTGAAATGAATAATGAGGTAGTGTGGGGTGTTCAAGATGAAATGTACAGCTTAGGTTTGGAACCATGGTCAGTTGATTTTAGTAGCCTTTACAGTAGTTCGTGTGTGTTTTCGGACCAAGTACTTCAAGGTCTGTTTGATGATGATTGTGATTGCGTAATGGACTACAATGAAAATTTCACTCTTAGTTCAGCATTTTTCCCTACTGGAAGTGGAACTCATAATTTAGTACCATGGACTTGTAGTGGCTTTGCTATTGCAAGTAATAACACCGGGTCTGCTACGTTAAATGTTGTTTATCCTTGTGATGCCTATCGTGGGGCCTACACAAATCTAACAGGTTCTGGTCAAGTTAACATCACGATTCCTAGTTCAATGGAAACGTTTACACTAACTGCATCAACTGGGTCGACCTCATTTAATGTATACTATAATTCAGCTTCAACAACAATTGCAAACAATACAAATACTTCGGGATCAGTAAATTTTATTGAGACTTCTGAATCAGAATTAATGTCTCTGACTTCTTGCCTTAACCCTAATCTTTATGGCTGTACCGATGAAAATGCATTGAACTACAACTCGGCTGCCAATATAGATAATAATACCTGTATTGTACGAGTAAATGGATGTACAGAAGAAAATGCTTACAACTATAACCCCTCTGCCAATTCAGATGATTCTTCTTGTATTGGGGGCTTCTTAGAGCTTCCCAAAGGCTGGAGTATGTTTGGGCATACTTGTTTAGATTCAGTAGATGCTGAAGTCGGGTTTGCTGATATATCAGATAAAATAGACATCGTAAAAGATGAACAGGGCTTGTCTTATATACCATCCTGGGAATTCAATGCGATGGGAAGTTTAAAGTTTTCTGAAGGGTACCAAATTAAAATGAAAGAAGCTGTAACAGACTTCCAATTCTGTGAAACAACGGCTCCTGAAGACGGTATTACACAAGCTGATGTTGATTTCGCAGTAGCCGCAATTACCCCTGAAGACGGAATCTCTCAAGCAGATTTAGATGCCTTATCTGAGAGCTACGAGGGTTATACTGCTCCTGTTGATTTACAGATAGGAGACCATCACATGGGTGGAATCGTGTTTCAAATCAATGAAAATGGATCAGGGCTTGTGGCAGCAAAGGAAGATTTACCAGGTTATTATGACTGGAAAACTGCACTCGATGAAGCATCTAATTATTCCATAGATGGCTATTCAGGTTGGCACTTACCATCAAAAGAAGAATTACAACTAATGTATAATACGATAGGTCCAGGATTATTAAATTCATTAGAAAATATTGGTGGATTCAAAACAAGCGCGGATAACGATAACCCTTATGCAAAACGTTATTGGGCTTCCTCGATTGAGATTTCTCATAATACATATGCAGACGGTGCGTCGTACATCACTTTGTATTATAATATATCTACGAGTATGACCGTTGGTGCTTTATCCAGCGTACGTGTTGTACGCGCTTTTTAATGTTTTAAATCTTTAACAAAAAAAGCCCACTCTAAGGAGTGGGCTTTTTTTGTTTGATTTGATTGATCCTAAATATTATTCCACAGTGACGGACTTGGCCAGGTTTCGTGGTTGATCGACATCGCATTCGCGCATCACGGCAATGTGGTAGGAGATGAGTTGAAGCGGTATGGTCGTCAACAATGGACTCAAGCGTTCGTCTACGGCAGGGACTTCAATCACATGGTCTGCAATCTTCCTTACGTCAACATCTCCCTCGTTTACAATGGCAATGATTTTTCCTTCACGCGCCTTGATTTCTTGAATGTTGCTGACCACCTTTTCGTAATACTCTGTTTTGGTCGCGATCACAACCGTAGGCATGTCTTCATCGATTAAGGCAATCGGTCCGTGCTTCATTTCTGCCGCGGGGTATCCTTCGGCATGTATGTAAGAAATTTCTTTCAGCTTCAAAGCGCCTTCCAAAGCCACAGGGAAATTAATCCCGCGACCTAAAAACAAACAGTTCGGCACGTCTTTATACACAGCAGCAATTTTTTTCGACTGTGCATCGAGTTTGAGGGTCTCTTCTACTTTTTTAGGTAGCGTCTCCAGCTCCAAAATCAGTCTTCTAAAATCTTTCTCTGAAAGGGTTCCGCGTTTTCTACCTAAGCTCAAAGCCATCATGATGAATACGGTAACCTGAGCGGTAAAGGCCTTGGTGGATGCCACGCCGATCTCAGGACCCGCATGGGTATAAGCCCCCACATGTGCTTCTCTTGCAATGCTCGACCCCACCACATTACATATACCAAAAATGGTTGCTCCCTTGGCTTTTGCCAATTGAATGGCAGATAAGGTGTCGGCAGTCTCTCCGGATTGCGAAACCGCAATCACGATGTCTTTTTCCGTAATGATCGGGTTTCTGTATCGGAACTCCGAGGCGTATTCCACCTCAACAGGAATTCGCGCTAAATCTTCAATGAGGTATTCCGCCACAAGGCCGGCATGCCATGAAGTTCCACAAGCCACGATGATGATTCGGTTTGTATTTAAAAACTTTTGCTCGTACTCTTCAAGACTACCCAGTTTAATGGTTCCCTCGTTCACCAACAAGCGACCGCGCAGCGTGTCAAATATCGATTTGGATTGCTCGTTAATTTCTTTGAGCATAAAATGATCGTATCCGCCCTTTTCGATGGACTCGATTTCTATGGCCAATTCTTGAACGTAAGGTCGTTTGAGTTCGTTGGCAATCGTTCGCACTTCCAAACCTTTTTCCAAAGAAATTAGGGCCACTTCTTCTTCATTCAAATAAACGGCTTGCTTGGTGTACTCAATAAAAGGCGTTGCGTCTGAGGCTATAAAGTACTCCCCGTCGCCTACTCCGATTACGAGGGGACTCCCTTTTTTGGCAACCACCACTTGATCTGGGTTGCCTTCTTCGACAACAGCAATCGCGTAAGCTCCTACCACTTGGTTCAGGGCTACTCGAACAGCTTCCGCTAGGCTAACCTTAGCGTTAACCAAAATGTCTTCAATCAGGTTGACCAGCACCTCTGTGTCTGTATCGCTTTGGAAGGTATAGCCGCGTTTGGACAAACCCTCTTTGATGCTGGCGTAGTTCTCAATGATCCCATTGTGAATGATCGCTATACGCTTGGATTGAGAAAAATGTGGGTGAGAGTTCCGGTCGCTAGGTGCTCCGTGGGTGGCCCATCGCGTATGACCTATCCCTATGTTCGCTTGAGGAATTTCTGAAGGAACAACAGCTTCCATCTGAGCCACCTTCCCCTGCTTCTTGAATATTTCTATTCCGTCGTTATTCAGCAAGGCAACTCCTGCGCTGTCGTAACCACGGTACTCCAATCTTTTTAATCCTTTAACCAGTATTGGGTATGCTTGTTTGCTTCCCAAATAACCCACGATTCCACACATACGCTACACTTAAATCTTTTTACTTTAAAACGAAGCCTTCTATTCTTCAAACAGAGTTTCGTAAAAGGGCTTGTATTGCTCTTTGTAAGCACCCTCCGAAAACTCCAAAGTGGGTAATTTTGAATCTTCAATCAGCTTCAAAACGTCTTTGTCAAGATCTATGCTTCCCTTAACGACAGCATCGGAATAGTGGATGGCCGTTTCGGTTAATTTTTTGTAGTCTACTTTTTCAAGTCCGACAAGATCCTCTTCACTGTGCCCGTCAAACTTTAATTTGTCAGACAAATCGTTGCTTAGGGTGCCGTCGAAGGAATGGTTGTATAATGAAACAACGATTTTCGTGTTTTCAAAAATTGGATCATCGTGGTAGAACTTTTTCAAATACATCGGCAAGAAACTTGCCATCCATCCGTTGCAGTGAATCACGTCTGGAGACCATCCTAGTTTTTTCACGGACTCAATAACGCCTCTGCAGAAAAACAAGGCACGCTCGTCATTGTCCTCGTAAAACTTACCTTTCTTGTCTTCTGTCGTGAACTTTCTTTTGAAGTACTCTTCGTTGTCTATGAAATACACCTGCATACGAGCCTGAGGAATTGAGGCAACCTTAATGATCAAAGGTTGATCGATGTCGTTTACGATGAGATTCATCCCCGAAAGACGTATCACTTCATGAAGTTGATGTCTTCTTTCGTTGATACACCCAAAACGTGGCATAAACAAGCGAACTTCAATGCCCGATTCGTTCATCGCTTGGGGTAAAAAACGAGAAGTCTTAGATAAATCATTCTCAGGTAAGTACGGAGAAATTTCTTGAGAAACGTATAGTATTCTTTTCTTGGCCATAACGGTGAATTATGTTATTCTAATTCAAGACGCAAAACTACGAAATAATCTCGAATTTATTAAGTTTTTCAGTAGCTTTAACCCCTATCTTAGCTAAGAGGCGATGAAAGTCATTTCAACAGTATCCGAATTAACCCATTTTTTAGAAACATGCTTAGGGAGCCAAACCTTAGGTTTTGTTCCTACGATGGGTGCTTTACATCCTGGGCACCTGAGTTTGGTTCAAAAAGCTTTGCTGCAAAACGACCTTGTTTTGTGTTCCATTTTTGTTAACCCAACCCAGTTTAACAACAGTGAAGACCTGGAGAAATATCCGAACCGGATCCAAGAAGATTTGAGCGCATTAGAAGAGGCCGGTTGCCATGCCGTTTTCACGCCCAGCAAATCGGAAATCTACCCCAAAAACTTCACGCCGAAAAAGTATGACTTTGGATTGCTGGAGAAGGTTATGGAGGGGGAAAACAGACCCGGACACTTTGACGGAGTCGCTGCGGTTGTCTCGAGACTTTTTGACCTTGTGAAGCCTGAAAAAGCCTATTTCGGTGAAAAGGATTTTCAACAATTGACCATCATTAAATCACTTGTTCAACAAGATTGCTTGAACCTTGAACTCGTGGCTTGCCCTATTTTAAGAGAACCCGACGGCTTGGCTATGAGCTCCAGAAACCTCCTGCTTCTGCCCGAAGATCGTACCGCTGCCGCCCGAATTTACAGCCGGTTGTTGCATGTTAAAACCCTGGCATCAAAAAGGTCCGTTGCTGAAATCAAAAAATGGGTAAATCAAACCTTTGAGGACGATCCTGACTTAACACTTGAATACTTTGAGGTTGTAAACACCGTAGACCTACAACCATCAGGCAAGGGGTCCGACCACAAAAAACATGTTGCTTGCATCGCCTGTTTCGCCGGGTCTATTCGACTGATAGACAACCTTTTTATCGAAATAAATTAATCGAACCGTCTAACGAACATTTTGTTTACCTTTGACGCATGCAAATACAGGTTGTTAAATCTAAAATTCACCGGGTAAAAATCACCCAAGCGGACTTAAACTACATTGGTAGTATCACCATCGATGAGCGTCTGATGTTGGCTTCTAACATCATCGAAGGAGAAAAGGTTCAAATTGTTAACATCAACAACGGTGAGCGTATAGAAACCTACGCCATAAAAGGTGTTGAGGGTTCAGGCGAAGTCTGCATGAACGGTCCGGCGGCCCGGAAAGTTCAACCTGGAGACATTGTTATCATCATCTCCTACGCAAGCATGCCTTTTGAAGAGGCCAAGAAGTTTAAGCCCACGCTAATCTTCCCGAACGAACAAACCAATAAGCTTGATTAGTCATGAAGGCCCGAGCTCTATCACTTCTTAAATATCTTTTTTTTCTGGGCATCGGCGGCCTCTTTCTCTACTTTGTCTTTCGAGATCAGGACATCGACAAAATGATTGACGACCTTCGAAATGCAAAATATGAGTACCTCATCTTTTCCATGATTTTTGGGTATGCTGCATACGTGTTTCGTGGCTTGAGATGGTTACTGCTTCTGAAAACCATGAACTATAAAACCAGTGCAAATATTGCCACACAAGCTGTTGCTTCTGGGTATCTTGCCAATGCGCTGTTTCCTAGAGCTGGAGAAATTGTTCGTTGCACCAGCCTGTACAAAGTGACCGGGATTCCCGTTAACAAACTTTTTGGCACCATTCTTTTGGAACGCGTTGTTGACTTGGCTCTTTTGGTGTTTTGCATCACCCTGAGTTTTGTGTTAAAGTTCTCTGAACTGAGCAGCTTCTTCGCATCACTCTCCAACGAGGCAGAACCCGGTCAAAACTCACTCATTCCCTTTATTGTTTTCGCCGTGCTTTTTATGTTTGGGGGCGTTTTATATTTATACAGAGATCGATTAAAGAACAGCAAAATATACCTCAA
Organism: Flavobacteriales bacterium UBA7430; assembly: GCA_002478765.1. GTDB lineage: Bacteria > Bacteroidota > Bacteroidia > Flavobacteriales > UBA7430 > UBA7430. The sequence goes on along the minus strand of DLQO01000006.1, from coordinate 20,763 downwards.
AGCTCTTGCGCTTTGGGAAGGAGTAAAAGAGGGTTTTAAAACCGCCTTTTTCATGAAAGAAAAATCACTCTTTATCCTTTACAGCTTCCTCATTTGGTTGATGTACTTGTTGATGACCTACATTTGCTTCTTCAGCGTACCTGAAACCTCTGACCTAACGCTTGTGGACGGCTTGTACATCATGGTCATTGGTGGGCTAGGAATGATTGTTCCGGTTCAGGGCGGCCTGGGTCCTTACCACGCGGCAGTTACACTTGGTGTAGTAAGCATTGGCCTCACGGAAAGTGCCGGAATCACACTTGCTGTTCTGATACATACGGCTCAATCAATTATGATTATCATCACCGGAATTATTGCGGCAATTGTTTTATCTTTCGCTAAAAGAAAAGCAGGCCACCATGAAGCAAGTGAAGCTCCTTCAGTCTAAAATTTTATCCTTTTCAGAATTAAAAGCACAAACGGAAAAGTGGCGTAATGGTCATGAAACGATTGTGTTTACCAATGGTTGTTTTGACTTGCTTCACCTGGGTCATATTGACTACTTGGCAAAAGCCAGAGATTTAGGAAATCGTCTTGTGATTGGCCTAAACACGGATCGTTCTGTACAAAACTTAAAAGGGTCCAGCCGGCCGGTTAAAGACGAACTCAGTAGGGCTCACATACTTGCTGCAATGGGTTTTGTAGACGCGGTTGTTCTTTTTAATGAACAAACGCCCATCGACCTCATTTCCTTAGTAAATCCCGACATACTTGTTAAGGGCGGTGATTATGCAATTGAAGCTATTGTAGGGCACGAACTGGTTCAAAAAAATGGCGGCAAAGTATGTACCATCCCTTTTGTTGAAGGTTACTCTAGCACGAGACTCATTGATAAGATTAATCAAGGATAAATGGCAAAGACAAAAATAAAAACAGCTTATTTCTGCCAAAATTGTGGCGCTCAACACCCCAAATGGCAGGGCCAATGCAGTGCTTGTAAAGAATGGAACACCATTGTTGAAGAGGTGGTTCAAAAAGAACCCGTGAAAGTTTGGAAAAAAAAAGAGTCGAAGCAAAAGGTTAAGGCTCTTAAGGTGGCTGAAATATCTCTTGAAAAAGAGCGTAGGATACAAACACATAATGTCGAGCTTGACCGTGTGCTGGGTGGTGGAATTGTTCCCGGTGCGGTTGTTCTTTTGGGAGGAGAGCCCGGAATTGGTAAGTCTACATTAATGCTGCAACTGGCCTTAAGCTTAAAAAGTTGCAAAACACTTTACGTTTCGGGAGAAGAGAGCGACAAGCAAATTAAAATGCGGGCTGAAAGACTCGGTGAAGAGGCTTCTGACTGCTACATCCTCACGGAAACGGCCACACAAAACATCTTCACGCACATCCATCATTTAAATCCTGACCTGGTCGTTATAGACTCCATCCAAACCCTACATAGTCAAGCGATCGACTCATCTCCCGGATCCATTTCACAGATCCGGGAAACGGCTGCTGAATTGTTGCGCTTTGCCAAGGAGACGTCAACGCCTGTAATACTGATTGGGCACATTACCAAGGATGGTCATATCGCTGGACCAAAAATCTTAGAGCACATGGTTGATGTCGTCCTTCAATTCGAAGGAGATCGCAACCACATATACAGAATTCTCAGAGCTCAAAAAAACCGATTCGGCTCAACGGCTGAATTGGGCATCTACGAAATGATTAACTCCGGACTTCGTGAGGTCCACAATCCTTCAGAGGTGCTGATTTCTCAAAAAGAAGAAGCTCTAAGTGGAACTGCAGTTGCAGCCACCGTGGAGGGGATGCGGCCAATGCTTATCGAAGTACAAGCTCTGGTAAGCTCGGCGGTGTACGGTACACCACAACGTAGCGCTACAGGTTTTGACTTGCGAAGATTAAGCATGCTCTTAGCGGTTCTTGAAAAAAGATGTGGGTTTCGGTTAGGCGCTAAAGATGTGTTCTTAAACATTACCGGAGGCATTAAGGTAGACGACCCGTCTATTGATTTGTGTGTTGTGGCAGCCATCTTATCCTCGAACGAAGACCTTGCTATATCTGACAAAATTTGTTTTGCTGGAGAAATCGGTTTGTCGGGTGAAATTAGACCTGCCACAAGAATTGATCACCGGATTCTAGAGGCTGAAAAACTAGGTTTCGAAGAGATTTTCATCTCTCGTTACAACAAGGTCGAGGCGGGGAAATTCGGCATTAAAGTCCGGGCTTTTGGCAAGATTGAAGAAATTTACCAATCCCTATTTAACTGAGGTTTACGGAGCTCCCGTTCACAAGTCAATTTTGAGGAGCTTTACAGCAAAAGTGTAGCTTTTCGTAAGCCAAAGAGTCTGCTTCAACAGAGTCCGCTGAATACCCAAGATTGCTTATAACGCGCCTAAGGTGTTTTAAGGATGTTTTATCCTGCCTGTATCGAATGCTAAGCACTCCTGATTTTACATCCATCTCGGCATGCTTTACACCCTTTTCAAAAGCGAGGGTCTTATGAACAATAAGGTTTTCGCACATTTCGCACACAGCGCTCGTTTGGATGGCGGCGGTTGCGACTTTTTTAGTCTTGTTTTGAGCAAATGAAAAGGCAGACGTTAGCATGAGCAGTAAAAGCATCTTTTTCATAATTCCTCTTTTTTAATCGTTAATTAACAGTCGAATTCCTGTGTACAGCTTCCTGCTTTGGGTTGGACCCCAAATCATTGCCGCATCAAAACCTTCGCTGTAAGGCTCTTGAAAATTTCTAATAGAGTTCTTCTGAAGGTAGTTTAAAAGGTTTTCAACGCCCAAATACCAATCCACCTTTTTAAACCGCTTGGTATATTGCGCTGAGATCAATTGAAATTTTGGAGACCAATACGATGCCTTTTCATGATTCTCGGTGTTATCGGCCGGAACCCTACTTGGCCCTATATTTTGTACCGTCACATTAACGCTCCATTTATTTTGCCAAGCGGCGTAGGAAACTTGGGCCATAGATCTGTATTTGGGTGTAAAAGGCACAGCCTTATACCCCACCCCCGAGGCGAAAGTTGTTTTTGTCTCATTCCACTTGTGGGCATATTTCAATTCCCAGCCTGCATATGGTTCAATACTAGCGTCTAACTGAAGGCTCTTGGACGAAGAGCGTCCCTTCAAATTATACATTTTTATGCGACTACTTTCTTCCAGGTCTACGACCACCTGTTCGTTAAAGTCTGTTTGATAAAAATCGATGTTTAGCGTGGTTTCTTTTCCGTAGAAATAAGTGTTGTAGGTAAGGTTAACTCCGTAATTCCAAGCTTCCTCTGCAGCCAACCCTGCGTCTGGCATTTCTAATCTTCTTGAGCTGTAGAAATAAGAACTGTTTTCCGCAAACACATTTGCCTGGCGATAAGCCTTTCCTACGGAGGCTCGAAGCACCCCGTTTTCAATGGGGTTGTACCGAAGGTGTAAGCGTGGACTGTACCAAACACCAAACTCCTTGGAATGGTCTACGCGCGCTCCTAGCGTCCCACAAAATAGAGCGCCAAGCTTGTACTGAAACTCCCCAAACACTCCTGCCGTTCGATCTTTTCTTACAAAAACGCTCTCGATTGGCTGATTTAGCTGCAGTTGCTCTTTAAAATGGTCGCCATAATAGGAGGCCCCGACTTTATAAACTTTAGAGTCGTCTCCTAAATTAGACTGATAAATAAGATTCAAATACGCGCTTTGTTGCTCACCGTTGTAATGAGAGTATCCGAAATTGGTGTTTTGATGGTGGCGTCTGAGTGTCCCTATAATACCAAGGCTTGTTTCTGGTTTGTCAAAAATAAAAGCTGTTTTTGAATGAAATTCCACTTGTTCTGTTTGAAGTTTTATCTCATAAGGATTAACGTCTGGTCGATCTGGATTTACAGTGACTGTTCCGAGCTGCCCGCCCAGCTTTTCTTCACTCAAATAGCGCAAACCAAAAGTAATGTGACGATTCTTAAGCCCCACATAGCTCCAACGATTCAACAAGTTCAATTGGTTTGTTTTGGGGTCCTCAACAAATCTATCCTGATTGTTATCGACCAGCTCCCCCAAATAAGAATAATGACCCAACAAAACCGTTTGCCAATTTCCTTCTAAAAAAGGTGAGACAACAAAGTTGTTTTCCAACAAGCCCATATTATTCAAATAGCTGTTCCACAAAAGCTTAGGAGATTTTTGGGGCTTGTAGAGCTCAAAGTTAACTTGTCCGCTCAATGACTCAAAGCCATTAACAACAGATCCGGTTCCCTTAGACACTTGAATGGATTCAATCCATGTTCCTGGAAGAAAACTTAATCCATAAGACGCGGATAAGCCTCTCAAAAAGGGTTTGTTTTCAAATAAAACCTGTGCATAAACACCGTCCAAGCCTAGCATCTGAATTTGCTTAGCACCTGTTAATGCGTCTGTAAAACTTACATCTACTGATGGGTTTGTTTCAAAGCTTTCTGACAAGTTGCAGCAGGCCCCTTTATGCAGCTCCTCCGTAGAAATCCACTCTACATTATTAACTTGCAATAAAGATTTTGCATTGGATTTTCGCCGATCGAGCAACTGTACCTCCAAAAGTGTTTTTACTTGCAAAACCATCTTTACGTCATCAGCACTTTTTACCTCGATCGTATCACTTTCATAACCTACAAAGCTTGCAATTAATGAAATCGGCTTGTTGGAGCTTGTCCGCAAGAAAAAGGCTCCAATCGTGTCAGAAATGGTGCCTCGTTGTTCCTCAACACAAAAGATGTGAGCGCCCGGCAATGCCATTAAAACACCTTGGGCATTTTGCTCATAGACACGGCCTTCAATATCAAACCCAGCTTTTGTTTGCTGAGCAAAAATAGGACTGCATACAAGAATAAAAAATAATTGTGTTAGTGCGCTTTTTATCATCTGGATGTATATAAAATCTTACCGTACGAATTAAAAAAATGACGTAACTGTGTTAAAGCCATCGCGAAAATCATTCTTAAGAGCAAGTATCATGCCTTTTCAGCGCTACTAAAGCTGAGTCCTTTGATGCCCTGTTCCTTCTAGTACAGAAACTTATTGTAGGGATAGCGTCGGGCGTGAATCTCTCTGACAAGATCATAGACGGTTGTTTTGAAGCCTTCCCAATTCTCTTTTTCCTGCGCGGAAATAAAAATACAATTCTTATTCATTTTGGACATCCACGTTCGCTCCCAATCTGCCAATGAATGGTTGTCGCGAGTTTTTGGCGTGAGGTCGTCTTCTTCTTTTGGGGTGTAAGAAAAGCAATCTATTTTATTAAAAACCATTAAGGTCGGTTTATCAAACGCTTGTATCTCATCGAGTATTTTATTCACGGAATCTACTTGCTCCTCAAAGTGTTCGTGGGAGATGTCCACTACGTGGATGAGAAAATCAGACTCTCGAACTTCATCTAAAGTAGATTTAAACGATTCAACCAATTGGGTCGGAAGCTTTCGGATGAACCCTACCGTATCAGAGAGCAAAAAGGGTAGATTTTCTATGACCACTTTACGTACGGTCGTATCTAGGGTCGCAAAGAGTTTGTTTTCCGCAAAAACTTCGGACTTACTCAAAGCATTCATGATCGTTGACTTTCCAACGTTTGTATATCCGACAAGAGAGACGCGTATCATTTGCCCTCTATTTTTCCGCTGCGTAGCCATTTGCCTGTCAATGGTCTTCAATTTTTTCTTGAGAAGAGAGATTCTTTCGCGGATGATCCGACGATCTGTTTCAATCTCTGTTTCCCCAGGACCTTTCATTCCAATCCCCCCTTTTTGCTTCTGTAAGTGCGTCCACATTCGGGTTAATCGAGGCAAAAGGTACTCGTATTGAGCTAACTCTACTTGGGTGCATGCATGAGCTGTTTGGGCTCTACCAGCAAAAATATCAAGAATCAGGTTTGTTCGATCGAGGATTTTTCGCTCGCCAAAAATGGTTTCTATATTGCGAAGCTGAGAAGGGGAAAGCTCGTCGTCGAAGATGACAATGTCAACATCGTTTTCCTTGACGTAATCAAGTATTTCGTTGATTTTACCTGAGCCAATAAAGGTTTTTGGGTTTGGCTTTGCCAACTTTTGCGTAAATCTAAGTACAGGTGTAGCACCAGCAGTCTGGACCAAAAAGGCCAGCTCATCAAGATATTCCTTTGATTTTTTTTCGTCTTGTATCTGGGTAATCACCCCAACCAAAACGGCTGTTTCTCCTGTTGGTTTAATGGACCCTTTTTTAGACATAGATGGTTCTTATGGCCAAACAGACCATGGTATTTTACTGAGGATTAATACAAGGGATGCTAAATACGAAACCCATTTTATTTTGTGTTTTGTCCGATCATCAATATTCTTTTTGGACTTAGAATAAGCTCTTGTAATCAAAATGATGGCAAGAATCATCACGACCGGGTGCTCTATGGCATACAACCTTAGGGTTGAATCTTTCATGGCAGAGCCCATGTCTGTAAATGCCGAAGTCGTGATGGGACTGATGAAGTACAAAACAAGGCCAATTGTCAACTGCAGGTGCGCTAAGATTAAAACAATTAATCCGTTTTTTCGGTGCGCCTCTGTGTGCTCTTGCCCTTTTTGATAGGCAATGAATGATTTCAATAGGGCCAGAATAAGTACCGTAAGTAATACGTACGGCATAAAACTATGTAAGTGCTTTAATCCTGTGTACATGGTCGTGGTTTTTATTTCTGCTAATTTACTAATTTAACAAGCAACATAAGCACCTCCATAAAAATCTTAGCAAAAAGTAAAGCTCTGCTTTCAAATTTGTCGCTCGCGACAGAAAACATCTCGTTCTTACTGCTCAAAATATACGCTCAGAAAAAGTACCTTTGCTCCCGATATTGATTCACAAAACATGAAGTACAGAAGCTTAACCACTGAAGAACTCGATCCGTTAAGAGACGATTTCATTCAGTTTCTATCAGCAAATACGATTACGGGAGACGATTGGGTGAAAACAAAAAAAAATCAACCTGAAGAGGCTGAAAAGATCCTTGGTATATTCAGTGATCTTGTTTGGGAAAAGTCCTTGGAAAAGATTGATTATGTAGAACACCGGGATGCCCGCCACTTGAAGGTCTTTTTCTTTGGGGAAAAGTCCATGGACGTGGTGGGGTTTTCTGTAAACTCCGTGAGCGCCCCTTCTCTTTTAGCCGAGGGTACTTTTACAAAATTAGGTTCTGGCGCCCTCAAATTCTCCGAGCTGGGTGCGGCGTTTTTCGCTTCTTCCAAAAATTACAGCTCTGAGCGTTCTATGGAAAAGTTCAAAATGATGGAATCGGGGTGTACGCCATGCGAAAAAGCTTTCTATTATGGAATTAAATCCTTGATGAAGTAACGGTCTAAAGCTCTAATGCCGTTTTTATATTCAACCAAAAAAGCCCGCTCTGATTGAGCGGGCTTTTTTGATGTTCTAGATCATAGACGCCTAATAAAACTTGGCTCTGTTGTCTTCAATATCAGCCAATTCTTTGAGGGCATTGTAAACCTCAAAATTAGCTCTTGATTTCAACTGTGGGTCTAACTGTTGTTTTAAAGAAGTGTAGTTCTTTGTGGCTGAAGATGGCTTTAAATCGTTCACAGAAACAACGTAAACACCATTATTTCCTACTACTGGGTTTGAAAGTTGTCCTTCATCTGTTCCACAAAAAGCTCCCACCACATTTGGCTCAAAACCTCCTGGGATTGCGTTTGTGTTGAAGCCTACCTCGCTAACTTGCTTTGGGGCAAGATTCATTGCCAAGGCCAACGCTTCAATCGTCGCAGAACTCTCTGTGTACGTGTTGAATGTGTCGACAAGGGCTTCCGCGCTTTTTTCACGCTTCAGAGCCATTTCTATCTGAAAACGAACCTCTTCGATGTCTTGTGTTCCTTCTTCTAAAATATTGGTGAGCATGGCCACAACGATACGACTGTTTTGGTCTTCTAACTTCACTGCGTTTAAGCTTGTGTCATCATTGTAAGCCCAAAAAACAATGTTTCTTGCATCATCTCCTAAGCCGGAAACAGACCGGTCTTGATCTTGAACAATTGCATTTGTAAGTGCTACATTTTTTTCATCAGCAAGAGTTTCAAGCGCTTCGCTATCGCTCGCGGAAGCTAACTCACTTGCTTGTGCGTAAATTTCATTTGCAGTTTCTTCGCTAGCGTCTATAGCTATTTCGATGATGGCAACCTGAATGGAGTCGCTCCTTCTGGCGTTAAGACGTGCAACCTTGTAACTTCCTTCTTCTTCGTAAGGACCGTAAACAAATCCAATTTTTGCGCTTCTCAAAACACTTTCTATGGATGGCGAAAGCTGTCCTTTGGCGTAAAACGAAGGATCAAAAGACGAATCAGAATAACGCTCTACAAAAGACGGGGCGTCGCTTGTGCTTCTGAAACCTTCTTGTGTTTCGTTAGATTGTGTGGTTTTATTGTAAACCTCTTTATCCTCAACAAGGTCAACAAGACGCGCTTTAATTGCGGCTTTGTCTGCTGGTGTCGCTGAAATTTCAAAAACCGCCAAAGTCAATTCTCTGGATGCGTCTTGAGGATAGTCCTCTTTATGAGAATTATAATACGTTGCTATTTCTGACTCACTCACTTCTATATCGGTGTCAAAAGCTTTAAAAAGGTAGCTTCCGCTTACTTGTCTGTTTTGCTCGTCAGAGAAAGCGTCAGCGTCTAAATTGGATGCATTTAATCCTTGACGAACCAAAGTACTGTATTTTTGGCCCAATCGCTCTTTGCGAATTACGTTCTCCAAATACATCCATCGGGCAGGGTCGTTTTCTTGAAGTTGTTGAATGACTGCCGCAAGTTCTGCAGGCTCCACATCTTCGCCTGTTACACCAAAAAATTGCTTGGCTGTCGCAGACATTTCTCCAGACTTGTATCCAAATGAAATCTGAGCAAGCTCTTCTGGGCTAATCAAAAGGCCTAGCCCTTCGTATTGCTCTCCCATAACTACTTCGTTGACCTTATCTGCCCACAAGTTGTCTCTCAAACCGTTTCTGTCTTGCCTTCCTCCGAATATACGGTCAATGTTTTGGGCTTCAGTCTCAAACTCGCCGTAGTCTATAACCTGGTTGTTTATCTCTCCTAAAACACCTTGGGATCCGTTAAACAAAGTGGTTCCAGAGCCCATTAAGTCTCCTAAAAGAAAGGCGCCCATAGCAACTCCAATACCTCCAATGAGAAGTCCTGATTGCTTTCTGAGTTTATCTAATGATATCATTGTAATTGTCTTTTTTCGTTTGTCAAGTCAGCGAATATACAAAAGTTCTTTAAAAACTTGGGCTTCATCGCTCTAGGAAAAGCTTTACCTTTTCGATTCTCGTCTGATCTACGTCTAATATGAAAAAGCTGAAGCCACCCATCTTGATTGACTCTTTCGGCTGCGGTATGTCTTCTCGATAATGAACAATGAGTCCGCTGAGCGTTTCATAGTCGTCTGATTGGGGTAGTTTGAGGGCATACTTTTCATTCAAGTAATCGATTTCATGACGACCTGAAAAAACAAATTCGTCTTCTGAAACCCGCCTCTCTAACAGCGCTTCTGAATCGTGCTCATCCTGAATTTCTCCGAAAATTTCTTCGACAACATCTTCAACCGTTACCAAACCGGATGTGCCCCCAAACTCATCAACAACCAAAGCGATACTTTTACGCTCTTTAAGGAAAAGGTTGAGAATCTCGTTAGCTGTCATTGTTTCGGGAAGCATTGCTATGGGAAGCAAAATAGATTTAATTTCATTGGGCTCCTTAAACAATTCATAGGAGTGCGTATAGCCGATGATGTGATCTATGTTTTCTTTGTAGATGACAATCTTTGAGAAGCCTGTTTGAACAAACTTATCTCTCAAAACCTCAATATCCTCGCTCAACTCCATCGCAACAATTTCATTTCTCGGAATCATGCACTCACGCGCTTTAACCTTGGAAAAATCAAGGGCATTTTTGAAAATTTGAATCTCTGTTTCCTCCTCGCCCTGCTTTGATTTGCTCGAGTCGTGTTCGTCAAGGTATTGTTCCAAGTCAAGCCGCTCAAAAACAAGCTTCTCTTCCATCTGAGGAACGCGCATAACATACTTTAATATCGCGTTTGAAATACCAACAACGAGTGAAACAATAACGTAGAGGCTGTAATAACAAAGCCATGCGGGCAATGCAAAAAAACGAATGAATCGATTGGCGTTTAAACTAAACAACACCTTGGGAATAAACTCTGCCGTAACCAAGACGATTGCTGTAGACAAAATGGTTTGTACCGTAAGTACTAGAACAGCTGAATCTGTATGAAATTTTATAATTGGCTCCAGAACACGAGCCATTTCTATTCCATAAACAACCAGAGCGATGTTGTTACCAACCAACATGGTGGCTATAAATCGAGAAGGGCTCTCTAAAAAAGGTGATAAGATTCGGGCGTTGAACTCTCCCCGCTTCTTCATGAGCTCCAAATGTAATTTGTTGGATGCTACAAAAGCTATTTCCATGCCTGAAAAAAAGGCGGAGCAAAAAAGGGATACTAGAATAATGAGAAAACTATCGGGGTCCATCAAGGTTTATTAGGTTCATATTGCGGCCGTGAGAGGTTTGTTTTTTGGGGCCTATTCGGCTTCTTTGAGCTTTATTCTACTTGCTCTAAGTTAATGATTCCTCTACTCTTTTTAAGCGAATATTCGTTAAAATAAATGTCTGACTCAAAACCTTCTCCCATGATGACTTGTTCTTCTTTCGTAATTTTGACGAACTCTTCCGTGTAAATACGTTCGTTTAATTCGTCCCAAATCAGATGTTCTGTTTCCAACATCTCGCCTTGGTTATTTTGCAGCAAAACGTTTCCTTTTGCCTCTATTTTCTGATCCTTCTCTCTTTGAATTGCGTAGTCTGCCCTCAAAGAGGCGTCCTCATTGCCCTCTTCCTCGAACGACCTAAGCTCTAAACCATCAGGGAACTCAACATACGGTTCGGGGTTTTCAAAACGCTGCATGAGTGTTGTGTTTAACTTAAAGGATGCTTTTCCTTTTTTCGTGTACAACCACTCCACCTCTGTTGAAGATACGGCTGGTTCATCCATGTCTTTGGACAGCTCCTCCATCTGCTTGGGGTTTGTTTGACAAGCAAAAAAAAGGCTCAAAGCAATTGACTGCATTACGAACCTTATACCGTACGTGTTTTTATATCTCATCGCTCGTTAAACCCTAGTCTGGTTCTGGTTAACGCTAAAGCGGTCCAACATCTAGGGGACCCTAACCTTAACCGTTTCCACATACCAACACTCTATTGAATAGGTGGCCTCATCTAAAAGGCCCTCCGTAAAGATGTCTGTTTTACTGGGCATTTGAGGGGTGTACTTAAGAATTCTTTCTTCAACCTTTTCCTTTGTTGAAGGGTCCAAACGGATGGCAAATTCGTACTTGTCTATAGCCGCCCAATAACCAACCCTTTTCAAGAACTCCGACTGAAACTCGCCACACTTCCTTGAGCTTTTTGCGTACAAATCTCCAATCAAAACATAGGGGTCCCCCCAACCAGAACGGTAATTTGCCGCCTGTAAAGCCATTGATTTTGCACGAGTGTTTTTCTCTAAAGCTCCATACGTTTGTCCCAACCTGTATGCGTACAAAGCTTTGTTAATTTCATCCCATTCATTCGACAGCGCGTAATTATAAAACTCCAGAGCCTTCGTGTAATCCTGACGCTTTAAGGCTCTAATACCCATGTTTGCTGCGGCTGCAGGGGAAGGGTCGATGTTGTATAGCGTTTCAGAAATTTTGAAAAATATATCCGAGCCTGTGCATTCTTTTTTGCTCAGCAGCTTGGCTGCCCGCCTCAACCATGCGGTATCTCCTTTACTTTTCTCAAATTGGTTGGAGTACAGTTCTACGAGTTTATCACAAGTTGCGTGTGGGGCTAGCGTTTTCTCTAAATTACTTTTTACGTCTTCAAGAGTTTTACGCTCTTTCTTATTTCTTTTTAACTGCTTTTTTTCTTTGGGACTGAGCGTTTCACTTTCCTCAGCCTCAAAAATATCTTTGGAGAGCTTGGCTCCTTTATAGGCAATAACTCCTGACAAATCTGAAAACAATGCAATCAAATCTTCAACCTTTAAAACTTTAGCTTGCACCAGTTTTGTAGTCGCCATGAAATAATAGTTCAGCACACCAGCGGTACTCTCGTTTCCTGACGAATTAAAAGCCTTCTCAAGGACTTCGTGTGAGGCTTGTAAGCCTTTTGTGGAGTTTTTTAGATGCCTGTACATGTCGGCACCTTTTAAGCCCGTAACGTAAGCCTCTTTCCCTGGGTAGTATGCGTTTCTTTGATCATAAACCTTAATCAAGGTGTCTACCAGTGCTTCTTTTCTTGAAGGGTCTGCAGTGGTTTTTATGACGCCCTTTACAATCTTGGGCCCATGCAGGTAAATGTTTTTGGTTCTTTTGGGAGCGTTGTTAAACAAATAGGACCAAGACTCGTAGGAGTCTGTGTAGTTTTTCTGCTTGTAAAACTCTGTATAAATAGATAAATTCTGCTCACAAGCCTCTTTGTCTGATCCGTATTTAGGATCTATTGTTTGCTTGTTTTGTGCGCAAAGATTGAGCGAAATTGCTGCTAAGAGCAAAAAAGAAAGTCTTCTAATCCTCATCATGCTTCTTTGTTAATTAATTTTTCGCTGCGCGAACCAATTGTCGTTGAATGTAAAGGCTAAATGGAATTTAACAAAACTCTCTTCCATCAATAAACCGTCTTGTGTTCCGCGCTTGCCAAGCTCAACGCCAATATTTGCGGTGGCTTTAGACTTCTTCATGGGCAAGCCCATCCCAAGGGAGAGGCTCACTTCACTGATTTCAGTTACGCTGCCTTCACTCAAGTTAGACGGCACCATCAAGTGCCCTGACTGGTAATTAAACCCTGCTCGGTACTGGATGGTGTTGATGTAGTTGTGAATATCTTGTGCGTTAGGGGTCCACCAAGCACCTACTTTAATTTGTGACGCATCTCTCATTTGATACGACAACTCTCCAAGGGTAGGCATTTTAGAAGTCTCCTTAAAGTCATACTCAGCAGAAATAAGCCAGTTCGTTTCTTTTTCTAAAGCCAACCCAAAGGTGAATGACTTCGGAATACGCATGTCCGTTTCAGATTTTTCAAATCGAGTTGTATCGTTGGCTTCCGAATCGGAAGGCTCATAAGTTTGTATTGATTTGTTGTTGATTAGGTCGAAGGAAGTTTCTGGGTTTAAGACGGCTCCGAAAGTTGCCTTCATGTCTTTGAAGTCTGTTTGGTATTGTAGCCCTAAATCCCATGTTTGACCTCTTAAGCTGTTGGTGTTCGAAATGCTGCGTTCAAGAACCTGGCTTTCATAAGAACGAACATCGCTGTCTTGATTTAACTGCCCAAACAAGACGCTCCCTGTGAGACCGATAGACAGGCCTTGGACAACCTCTAAACCTACATTTATGTATGCTCTATTTATTCCTCCTGAGCCTAAATGGTTGTAGGTAAGACTGTCTCCCCCTTCAAAGGAGTCAACGCTTAACTCATACCCCTGAAATGAATAAGGAAGAAGTCCTCCGCTAATGGCTAAACCCTCTCTTACGGGAAAACCTAAGCTCAAATGCGACAATGACAGCGACAAGAAGTCTTCATTCTTTTCTTGACCCTTTTGCCATAGAGAGACTCCTTTTGCTCCCGCTTCAAAGGCAGTTACCTTGAGCGCGCTAAGAGATGCAGGATTTAAAGGGTTCAAGCTGTTTGTTGGTCTCAGCGCAACGCCCAAGCCTCCTAAATCATTATTTAACGCAAATCCTTGCGTCTGAAAATCACCAATTCCATAGGCTGAGTATGAAGATGATGTATTCTGTTGTGCAAAAGATATAAATGGACAGCATAAAAGGGTCAACAATATCTTTCTATAAGTTTTTACTTGCATGGTTTTTCAGTATAAAATACATCCCGTTTAATAGAACGTCTTCGTCGGCAAAGATGCTATTTTTTAATTTCTTATCAAAGAAAGGCAAGTCGCCTCCCGTGAGGATGGTCTTGATGTTTGGATAACGTCTTTTGTAGTCGTTTATTGTTCCGTCAAGCTCTCTTAGCATTCCGTTCACAACGCCCGATAAAATGGACTCCTTGGTGTTTTTACCAATCAAGTCTTGTGGGGCGTCTGCGGGAATTAATGGAAGTTTTGCGGTAAACTCATTTAATGCTTTTAGGCGCATATTCAACCCGGGTGAAATCGCTCCTCCCAAATAGCGTGATTGGGCATCTACAAAATCAAAGGTCATGCATGTTCCAAGATCAACAACCAAAACATTTGTATCCGGAAAAGACGAAGTTGCTCCTGCAACCAAAGCAATTCGGTCGGCACCAAGACTCGAGGGGCTTTGGTATTGATTGGCAAAAGGTAGCGGGGTCTTTGTCGACAAAACAAGGTGGTTTAAGCAACATGATTGAAGCTCCGTTCGAAGCTGATCGTCTACGGGGGTTACGGAACAAAAAATCAAACGCTGTACTTGCCTTGAATATTTAACCAATAAACCCTTAAGTTCTGTCGCTTCGCAGACTCCCTTAAAGTCTATAACGTCATTTTTAAAAAAGGCATATTTAATCCGGGTGTTCCCCTTGTCGATAACTAGATCCATAATTCTCAATAATTATCCAAATGTATGAATAATGGAAATTAATCTTTGTTTTTCTTTGATAGATAAAATGCTTGTGTTTATATTTGCTGCCTCCTTAATCAAAGGTGCTATAGCTCAGTTGGTAGAGCAAAGGACTGAAAATCCTTGTGTCCCCGGTTCGAATCCTGGTAGCACCACCCCAAAGACTCGCAAAGCATGCGGGTCTTTTTTTTGTCTTTTTTAAAACAACCCCACCCCACCATCTTGTTCAATTTTTGGTACTTTTGTTGGTGTTTTTAACGTTTTAGTAACACTTTCCGTTTGTATGAAAAAAGGAACCAAACTATACAGCATCATAAAGGGTCGTTGCCCACACTGCCACGAAGGAGACTTTTTTGTTTCTCACTCGTACAAGCTAAAAACGATGGGAGATGTTTACGAAAACTGTTCGATGTGCAAGAGGTCGTTCAACCCTGAGCCGGGTTTTTATTTCGGGGCACTTTACGTTTCATATGCGCTAGGTTGCGCTTTTATGATCAGTACTCTTGTCGGTATTTACGTTCTTAATGTGGAGATGGGTCTTTTTGAAAAATGCATTGCTGTTTGCGGTCCTTGGCTTTTACTAACACCAAAAATGCATGCACTGTCAAAAATAATTTGGGCAAACTTTTTTATTAATTATAAGTCTCGCGACAACGAATCTTAGCCTTTCTCTCGAAAGAGCCTCTTGTAAAGCACGCTATTTAAACATCACGAGAACGTCCAGGTGAGCCAAAATTTCAATTTTGATCGGTTTCAGTTGTCTTGATCGTTTGACTATTGTTTCTTAAAAACAGAATACAATACCAACAACGCAGCAACACCAATAAAATTATTTTGGCCCAAAGAGTTGATGGCGTTTTGAATGTTTTGAATTGGGTTCCAGCCCAAAAGGCTTTCGCCAACAATTAACTGAACAACAACACCAAGGCACAAAATCGGCACTGTAATGTCTACCGCTTCACGCAGTATCTTTTTAATGTTCTTAAAGAACTTTTTGCTTTCTTCGTTCATAAGGTGTTAAAATTAATAAGCAGTAAGCCCCAAAAGTGGGGCTTACTGCTTATTTAATTACTTTTTAAGGAAAGATAATACCACAAGTAGTGCAACTAATCCTACAAAACCGCTGTTTGTAAATTGAGCAACTAAACCTGTAATGTTATCAATCACAGCAAAAGGAGATCCTGCTCCTAATAAAATTTCAGCTACTATTCCTAGTCCTAATAAAGACATAAGTAGTCCAACAATACCAGAAATAAATCCGCCTAAATTTTTAAATACTGCATCCATAACGTTTATTTGTTTTAGTTAATACACTCAAATATAGAAACATCCGTATCAGCTTACCAAAAAAATGATGCTTCACATCCTAATTTCAAACACCAACAAAAAACAACTATTTTATTTTCATTTTTTTTCTGGAAAAGTCAAGTACACTAGCCGTTAAGAGGTTTAACAACCCCTTAAAAACCAGCTTTTTAGGCTTTGGTTATGAACATTGGATTGTTATTAACTAAAAAAGCTCTTAAACCTTGCTATAGGGGGTGTTTTTTCGTTTTTACATAAAAAATCAGGCAAAAACGCCTGATTTTCAATTCCTTTAAAGTTTACAAGCCTTTTCGGGTTAATTTAGCTTCATTTCTTCCTGAATATCAGCAATTTTCTGTACTAATTTTTGCTTTGTTTTGTCGAATTCTTCTCTTTGGGATAGGTTTGACTGTACAGAAAAGTAAAATTTGATCTTTGGTTCTGTCCCTGATGGTCGTGCCGTTACCTTTGTTCCTTTTTGAGTGATAAACTGTAAAACGTTCGATTTAGGCAGGCCTGTTTTTGAAGCGTCTAGGTAGTCAATAAA
>DLQO01000006.1:0-4205 GCA_002478765.1 Flavobacteriales bacterium UBA7430 | reverse complement strand
TCCTCTAAGCCCGCTCTACCTTGTTTGGTTACAGAGATTAAATCTTCCAAATAAAAACCGTGTTCTAAGTACATGTCCTGCATTAAGTCAAAAAGGTCTTTGTTTTGACTTTTAGCCCACGCCACCATCTCGGTAATGAGAACACATGACATTACAGCGTCTTTATCCCGAACAAAATCTCCAGCCAGGTAACCGTAACTTTCTTCGCCACCTCCAATAAACTTCTCTACACCCTCTAGGCTCCTTATGAGTGCCCCTATATGTTTGAAGCCGGTAAGCGTGTTGTATACTTTAACGCCGTTAGACTTGGCTATTACATCCATTAAGTCTGTTGTTACAACTGTTTTTGCTATAAACTCTGTTCCTTTTATTTTCCCAAGTTCTTTCCATCTTGTTATGAGGTAGTTTACAAGCAATGCCCCTGTTTGGTTCCCGTTTAACAACTCAAAATCACCCTTTTTGTTTGGTATAGCTATACCTACACGATCTGCGTCAGGGTCCGTACCCATTACAAGCTCTGCTCCATTTTTCTTAGCCAACTCTATGGCTAAGGCAAGAGCGGCGGGCTCTTCTGGGTTTGGCGACTGAACTGTGGGAAAGTTCCCGTCTATAACATCCTGCTCTTCTACGGTGATTATGTTCGTAAACCCTATAGCTTTTAAAGCTTTAGGAACCATAACAACTCCTGTTCCGTGAATTCCCGTAAAAACAACCGGCAAGTCTTTCTGTGCTTTTATAGCGTCCGGGGATAAGCACACTGTTTTTAACCTATCTATATAGGTTTGATCCATATCCTCTCCTAGGGGTATGATCAAATGTTCGTTTGCATTAAAGCTCACATCGTCTATAGTCAACGATCTTACTTTGCTTATTAATTCAACATCAAAAGGGCTTACAATTTGACAGCCATCTTCTCCGTATACTTTGTAACCGTTATACTCTTTGGGGTTGTGAGAAGCTGTAATCACAATTCCACTTTTACAACCCAACTCTCTTACAGCAAAAGACAGTTGTGGTGTTGGACGAAGGGCGCTAAATAAGTACACCTTAATTCCGTTTGACGATAAAACTTCGGCGGAGGTTCTAGCTATGGCATCTGAATTGTTCCTACAGTCGTATGCAATCGCAACGGAAATTTCCTCGTTTGGATACGTTTGCTTTAAAGTGTTTGCTAAACCTTGTGTGGCTTTTCCAATGCTGTACTTATTAATTCGGTTTGATCCAACCCCCATAATACCACGCATTCCTCCAGTACCAAAATCAAGGTCCTTGTAAAAAGACTCGATCAGTTCCTCGCTGTTTTCATCTATGAGTGTTTGAACTTTTTTTCGAGTTTCTGAATCATAAGCCTCGGAAAGCCATGATTTTGCTTGTTGCAAAACTTCTTCCTTCATAACCAAAACGTCTTTTTTTAATGAAATGTGTTAACTCCTTTTCGTGCGCCGAAATTAATAGGAATATTCTAAAGTTATTCATTAAAACATAAATTTATCAAAAAAATAATTCTAAAATAACACGGATTTAATATCCCTTCTAAATCTCATTAACCAGGGTATACGACCTCCAAATTTCCTATCTTAGCTTTGTAAAAACAAACATTCCATGACGCAACAATCCGAAAAAAAGCTCTTTCTATTTGATGCTTTTGCACTGATATACAGGGCTTATTTTGCCTTTGCTAAAAACCCTAGAATTAACTCTAAAGGTCAAGACACCTCTGCTGTTTTAGGTTTGGTAAATACATTAATGGATGTTCAAATGAAAGAGCAGCCTACGCATTGGGCTATTTGCTTTGACACCTCAGAACCAACCGAGAGACATCTCGAGTACAAAGAATACAAAGCGCAACGTGAAGCTATGCCTGAGGGTATTTCTTCAGCATTACCTTATATTTTTGAATTGATGGATGCTCTTAATATTCCTGTAATTGCGAAACCCGGATACGAAGCAGATGATGTTATTGGAACTTTAGCTAAAAAAGCAGAAAAAGAAGGGTTTACCACCTACATGATGACTCCTGATAAAGATTTTGCTCAACTGGTTTCTGATAACATTTACATGTATCGTCCGCCGAGAATGGGTAACGGTGCAGAAGTTTGGGGTATTCCTGAGGTCCTCAAAAAATTTGAAATCAAACAAGTCGATCAGGTTATCGATTATTTAGGTATGATGGGCGATGCTTCTGACAACATTCCTGGAATTCCTGGTGTAGGAGATAAAACAGCTAAAAAATTACTGTCATTGTATGAGAATATGGAGGGCTTGTATGCGAATACCCACGAATTAAAAGGGAAGCAAAAAGAAAAGGTTGAGGCAAATAAAGATTTAGCTTTTCTTTCTAAAAAATTAGCCACAATAAATGTTTCGGTACCTGTTGATTTTGATTCGAACGCTTTGGTTCGAAAAGAAATGAATAAAGAGGCTGTTAAAGATTTGTTTGTTGAACTCGAGTTTCGAAGACTTGCTGAGCGTTGGTTTGGAAAATTAAAAGAGGGCTCCTCCAAAAATGAAACAAATCCCAAGGCGTTGGAAGCTGAGCCTTCTTTACCGGGTCAATTCGATCTTTTTAATTCTGGTGAAGAAAACCAAAGCTCTCTTTTTGATTCCTCATACGATACGCTCGAAACGGTTCAAGTAAAGTATACCCTCGTTGATTCTTACGATGCTTGCTTGTCTTTGGTTGAGAAATTAATGGTTTTAAAATCTTTTGCTTTTGATACAGAAACAACTTCTGTAAATGCACTGCATGCTGAAATTGTTGGGCTTTCTTTTTGCTATAAAAAACAAGAAGCTTTTTACATTCCTATTCCTTCTGATGATGAACTTAAAAACAAAACCCTAAACGTTTTTAAGCCTTTATTTGAAAACGAAAAAATTGAAAAGGTCGGTCATAATGTAAAATACGATTATCACATTCTTGCGAATTACAACATTCAATTGAAGGGAAAACTGTTTGATACCATGATCGCTCATTATCTTTTAGAGGCTGACATGAGACATAACATGAATGTATTGGCGGAGACTTATTTAAACTACAGTCCTGTTAAAATTGAGTCGATCATAGGGAAAGGTAAATCTCAACTAAATATGCGAGACATACCTTCTTCTAAAATTAAAGATTACGCTTGTGAAGACGCTGATGTTACTTGGCAACTAAAAACTATTTTCAAACCCCTTCTTGAAAAAGAAGAATTGATAAACTTGTTTCATGAAATTGAAATGCCTCTCATCTCTGTTTTAGCTAAAATGGAAAGAGAAGGTATTAATCTCGATTTAAAAAGTTTAAAAGATTTTTCCTCAGAACTGGAGCTTTCTGTTTTAAAAATACAAACAGAAATTCACGAAATCGCAGGCACATCCTTCAATATTGCATCGCCTAAGCAGTTGGGTGAGGTTTTATTTGATCATCTTAAATTGGATACTAAAGCAAAAAAAACCAAGACGGGTCAGTATTCTACTTCTGAAGATGTCTTGTCTAGGTTAAAAACAAAACATCCTATTATTGATAAGGTTTTAGATTTTAGATCTCTTCAAAAGCTTCGTTCTACCTACGTTGATGCGCTACCGGAACTGATAAACCCAAAAACAAAACGTATTCACACTTCATTCAACCAAGCTGTTGCAGCAACAGGTAGGTTGAGTTCTAATCAACCTAACCTACAAAATATTCCTATAAGAACAGAGAAAGGTCGAGAGGTTCGAAAGGCTTTTATTCCTCGTGATGGAAATCATGTTTTACTTGCTGCCGATTATTCACAAGTAGAGCTTCGCTTGATCGCAGAAATGAGTGGAGATCCAGTAATGGTAAATGCTTTTAAAACTGATTTAGACATACATACAGCAACTGCTTCTAACGTTTTTAATGTGCCTATAGAGGAGGTTTCCAGAGAAATGCGATCCAATGCTAAAACCGTTAATTTTGGTATCATTTACGGTGTATCTGCTTTTGGTTTAAGTCAACAAACCACATTAAGCCGTAAAGAATCTGCTGAAATTATTGACAATTACTTTGAAACTTATCCTTATTTAAAAAAATATATGGATGCTAACATTTCTTTTGCTAGAGAGCATGGTTACGTTAAAACCATTAAAAATAGAAAACGACGATTAAAGGATATAAACTCTCGAAATGGTGTTGTTCGTGGACACGCAGAAAGAAATGCTATCAATGCTCCGGTTCAAGGTTCTGCTGCCGATCTTATTAA
>DLQO01000015.1 GCA_002478765.1 Flavobacteriales bacterium UBA7430 | reverse complement strand
GACAACGGCATTCGCAACTCTGGTGGCCTTGATTCTGGTGGTGGCGAACATTCCCTCTTTCATTCTGAAAAGAAGAAAAAAATCAAAGAAGCTGTAACTTGTCGGCCATCTTTCGGTCGTTAGACAAACGAGGCACCTTGTTTTGTCCGCCCAACTTTCCTTCCGCTTTCATGTACCTGTAAAAGGCTTTCTGCGGAAGAGACCTCAGCACTAAGGGTCTTAGGACCTTCCCCTCGATCAAGTCTTTGTAATACACATTCTGAGCTTGCATGCTCGCATCGAGCATTTGAGAAAACAAGGCTAAATCTTGAGGTAGCTTTGCAAATTCGACCAACCATTCGTGGTACGGAAGTCCTTCCTCAGGTTCTACTTGAGGGGCAACGGTAAACTCCGAGACCTCAACCTCCGAGAATCGTTCAAGCGCAAGACGCATGGCCTCTTCCACCTCCTTGCCGATCACATGCTCCCCAAAAGCAGAGGTAAAGTGTTTGATCCTTCCCGAAACAACAATCCGGTAGGGCTCCAGAGAAGTAAACTGAACGGTGTCGCCAATGTTGTAGCCCCAAAGTCCGGCATTGGTGTTGAGAATGATGACGTAATTCACACCCAAGGCTACATCTTTCAATGAAATACGTGTGGGGTTTTCGTCGTAAAACGCATCGGCAGGAATGAACTCGTAAAAGATCCCGTAATCCAAAAGCAACAAAAGGCCTTTTTCATTTTGCTTGTCTTGAAAAGCGATGAAGCCTTCTGAAGCGGGGTACAATTCAAGGCTGTCTACCTTTTTACCAATCAGTTCTTCAAACTTCTTGCGGTAGGGTTCGTAGTTTACCCCGCCAAATACAAAAAGGGATAAATTGGGAAAGAGCTCCGAAATCTTTTTTCCGGTTCGTTTTTGCAATCGTTCAAAGTACATCTGAACCCAAGAAGGAATGCCACTGATCAGTCGCATATCCTGTGGCAGAGTTTCTTCGACGATGGCTTCCACCTTTTGCTCCCAATCTTCAATGCAATTGGTTTCATAGGAAGGAAGTCGATTGGATTGCAAATAAGACGGCACATAATTCGCCACAATGCCTGAAAGACGGCCCGTAGGAACGATGGTTTCGGTATTGAGCTCTGGCGAACCTTGCAGGAAAATCATTTTTCCATTGACAAAATGGTAGTTCCCTGAATCTTCCATATAATGCAATAAGGCGTTTTTTGCTGCACTGATTTGATGCTCCAAAGAGGCTTTTGTAAGCGGTATGTACTTCGCCCCAGAAGTGGTTCCAGAAGTTTTGGCAAAAAACAAAGGTCGACCTTTCCAGAGCACGTCCTCCTCCCCTGCCTGAATGCGCTCCACATAGGGGCGCAAACCTTCGTAATCTCGGACGGGCACACGGGATTTAAAATCTTCATAGCTTTTAATAGCAGCGAAGTCGTGGTCTTTTCCAAAGGCCGTATTTTTAGCCGTGTCCAACAGGTGTCGAAACACCTTCTCTTGCGTCTTTATCGGAGCCTTGCTCCATTTCTGGGTCTTGGACACCACATACCGAGCAAGCTTCTTTCCTAAAAATGATTTGATCAACATTAAAATAAAATATGATGTTCGGGATTAATTGCTTTTCCTTTGTGCCACAACTCAAAATGCAAGTGGGGTCCGGTACTCAATCTGCCGGAGTTACCGATGATGGCGATGACGTCACCTGCCTTTACAAGAGCGCCTGCTTTTTTGAGCAAGACCGAATTGTGCTTGTAGGTAGATATTAAATCGTTTTCGTGTTGTATGGCTAGGGTGTATCCGGTTTCTNNTGTGGTCCAGCTAGACCATACAACAGTTCCAGGCAAACAAGCCTTTATGGCTTCGTTCGCAGGAGCCACCACATCTACGCCGAAATGATCTTTTTGCAAATCAAACGCATCGCTAACCAAGCCTTTTAAAGGTGCGTAAAACACGATGTTTCGCAGCTCTGAAGGCTTGTCATCGAGCTCCGATAAAACGTTAAATCGCCCTTCCCGCTCAACAGACTCTCGAAAAACAGAATCTTTTGAGGAGGCTTTTAAAGCGTTGGGGTTGATGCTTACGATCTTTGTTGAATCGTAAAAAATAGAGTCGTTGAAGACTTCCCCACGAACTACTTTTTCTAACATTCGAAACTTTTGATCTTTAACTTGAATGTCGGTAAGAAGAGAGTCGGTTTTCAGAGATAAAGCAATCAAATCCTTAGACAAATGCGGAGGAGAATACCCTGGGATGTACTCCCGCAATGGGGTAAAAGCAATGATGAGGGTGGTTAAAGAGCAAATCAAAAACAACAGAGATGTCGTTCGAATGAACAACTGGAATCGAGTTAAACTAACCGAATTGAGCTCCTCATAAGACTGCTCATCAAACAAAACAATGCGCAAGCGTTGTTTCATTTTATCAAAGAATGATTTTGATTTTCCCATGAGGCAAATATCGTAATTTTACGCAATGCTTCTTCAACAAATTATTTTGATCCTAACAATTTCATATTTCGCCTGATCTTCTCAATATTTTTTGCTGTGCCGCAGAGATAAACCCCTTGAAACAAACATTAAACAAAAAAATAAAATATTTTTGCTAAACGATAGTTATTATAGTCCAAGCATCGATTGATTTGAAAACTCGTTCCACATACATATTCCTGCTGCTCTTTTGTTTGTTGGCCAGCGCTTGTTCAACACAAAAAGATCGTTTTTTAAATCGTTCATTCCACAGAACGACCTCAAAATACAACGGCTACTTTAATGCTCAGGAAAGCTTGAAGCAGGCCCTTGCCAAGCTTGAAAAATCACATCAGGAAGATTACAACAACCTCCTTCCTACGCGAATTCTGGGAACCCAAAAACAGGCCCAAAAGATATACCCCGCTTTGAATCGGACCATTGACAAGGCGGCTCTGGTGGTGGAGTTTCACTCCATGGAAATAAAAGGTGAAGAAAAAAATAAATGGATTGAAGCTTGTTATCTTCTCATGGGTAAGGCGCTTTTTTACAAGCAAGAATACGGTAAAGCTGTTGAGATGTTTGGATTTATATCTCGAGAATACTCGGGTGAAGTTTCCGATTTGGCGATTTTATGGTCTACCTGGGCGCATGTTAAAATGGACAACTACACCACGGCCAACAAACAGCTGCTGTACCTAGAAAGTGAAGCCAAGTTGAAAAAGGAAGATCTGGCGATTTTAGAAGAAATCAAGGCCAACTACTACATTCAAAAAGAAGACTGGCTTTTGGCAACCCATCAGCTTAAAAAAGTCATCAAGCTTTCGTCTCGAAAAGCTAAGAAAACACGTTTAACCTACATCATCGGTCAAATCCATCAAGAGTTGGGCGAATACGAAGCTGCCTACAAGCAGTTTGACAAAGTGGTTCGAATGAATCCTGACTATGAACTTTTATTCAATGCCCTTCTCAGTAGAGCACGAGCCTTTAATCCGGAACACCACGATGCTTCATCGCTGATTGATGAAATCAACAAAATGCTGAAGGATGAAAAAAATAAAGATTACAACGATCAGATTTATTTTGCTTTGGCGGACATCTACTTAAAGGAAGGCCAAAAAAATGAGGCCATCGAAAACTTAATCAATGCGACCCGGCACAACTACGGTAACGATCAGCAACAATCGCATGCTCACCTCGCTCTTGCCGACTTGTACTTTGACGACGCCCATTACATTTCCTCTCAAGTACATTACGACACAGCGCTGACCTTCTTAAATCAAACCCATCCGGACTACGAGCTTTTACAGAAAAAAAGAACCAGCCTAAACGAGCTCGTGGAACTTCACAACACCATCGGCCTGCAAGACAGCTTGCTGAAACTTTCTAAGCTGGATGATGTAGAATTAAAAACATTGATTGCCAACATCATCGAAGAAAAGAAGGAAGAAGAACGTTTGGCGAAAGAGGCGGTAAAAGCAAATGCCCGAGTTCGACCAAACACAAATTCGCGCAACACACCAAACACCATTACCGGTGGCGGTTGGTACTTCTACAACCCCTCTGCCATAAGCTTTGGGTACTCCGAATTTATGACAAAATGGGGCGAGCGAAGACTGGAAGACGACTGGAGAAGAAAAAATAAAAACCAAGTCTTTTTGGATGAATCTGATGAGGGGTCAGAGGATGATCAAGACCTTTTGAGTGAGGCATACTATATGGAACTGATTCCCTTTTCTGACTCTGCCAAAACAGCTACCGTACGTACGATTTCAGAATCCTACTACCAGTTGGGCTTAATTTACAAGGAAGATTTAAACGATTTCGAAGAAGCCATTAAAGCTTTCGAAGCGCTACTGAAAGGATATCCAAAAAACAAATACGAAGCGCTAACCTACTATCAACTGTATCGTTTAAACACGCTTACAAAAACACCTTTGAAGGCAGAAAAATACCTAAAAAAACTTGAGCTCGAGTATCCAAACAGTGACTACCTGAAAATGATTGTAGACCCTGTACAATATCAGCGCGAAAACAATGAAGAGGTTGACAGTGCGCTGTTTTTTTATGAAGATGTTTACAACGATTTCTCAAACCACCAATACACGGATGTCATCCAAAAGAATGAAGCACTAAAAAACAAATACCCAGAGCATCCGATGACCAAACAGCTCGCTCTATTAAATGCATTGTCTGTGGGGCACTTATTTGGTGAAGACTCCCTCGTGTCTAGCCTAAACGATCTGCTCACCATCCACCGCTCCGGAGAAGTGGCGGAAGAAGCGCAAGCCATCATTCAAGATTTGGAAAGCCGCAGTCAGATTTCCGAGGACAACACGTACACGCACAAACCCGATGAAGAGCACTTTTACACCCTGGCGATAGAGTCTAACGGTCCAAGCATCAACGAGCTCAAGATTGTCGTTTCTGATTTTAATCGAGACTTTTACAAAACCAACGGCTACAAAACACAAAGTTTGATGCTTAATCTGGACTACCAACTCATCATCGTTAAAACATTTGACGGTGAGCGCACAGCAAGTAATTATTTAGAAGCACTAAAAAATACACCCCCATTAAAAGAATTAATATCGCTTTCTGATTATGAGCATTTTATCATATCTTCGAGTAATTTTAAAACTTTTTACAACGAAAAATCGTTAGACAAATACTTGGTGTATTTTGAGGAAAAGTATTTGAAGTATAAATAAAAACGTTAGAATGTTTTCAAAATCAAATCCAAACATGGGACAGGTCAGTGAAAAAAATTCGGGAGCTGTAAACGCTATTGGTCAAGGAAGTATCATCAAAGGAGATATCATTACAGATGGTGACTTGCGTATTGATGGTGTCTTAAAAGGAACGGTTCACGCCAAAGGACGCTTGGTTCTGGGAGAGACCGGAATTATTGAAGGAGAAATTCTTTGTCAAAACGCACTGATCGCAGGAACGGTTAAGGCCCGGATTGAAGTAACCGAACTTTTGAGTCTAAAAGCAAAGGCAACACTTCACGGTGACATCATCACCAACAAACTTTCCGTAGAACCCGGTGCCAACTTCACAGGCTCCTGTAGTATGGGTGCTTCCGTAAAAAACATAAACAACCCGGGGAAAAATGAAAAAGCCCAAGAAAAGTCTGCTTAATCAATTTTTCAAGTTTTCTAATCTGGCTATTCAAATGGGGGTGTCTATTGGTTTAGGTGCCTTTCTGGGGATTCAACTGGATGCCTATTTCGAAAAAGATTTGTTGTTTACCATCATCTTCTCGCTCCTTGCCGTTTTTGGAGCTTTGTATCAAATCATCAAGGAAGTCACCCGTCTCAACAAATGATTCAACACTTACAGCGCTTCGCAATGAAGCTTATCCCCTTCTCACTTACAGTTTTTGCACTACATTTCGTGCTTCAATACTTTAACGTATGGCCCTTAAGCTCGGGTTACTTTTACGGCATTCACCTCTTTAACCTAACCGGTAGCGCCTCACTTTTTGTGGCCTTGGCCTATTGCTTTGAAAACTTAAAAGACAAAGCCGGTTTTATTTATTTGGCCTTAAGTATTCTTAAAATGCTTCTTGTCATGATCCTAATGGCCGTTGTCATTTTAGGTAAAAAAGATTCGAGCATGTCCTTTGCGCTCCAATTTATGGCGGTATACGGCTTGTATCTGAGCTACGAAGTAGTAACTGTGGTGAAAAAGTTAAATTCATGAATTTTTACACCAAGCCCCTTATTTGTTTACAAGACGTAAATTCTTGTTCATAAGTTAGAATTATTCTTCGTCATTAAAGAATATTGTCTATTTTTGCATGGATTTTTTGAAGCGGAATTAAACCACTTGAAAACGAGATGAAAACTACATTAAAGTTCATAATAACACTTTCAGCCTTTTTGGCAACGAGCGCAAATTTATTTGCCGGGGCTAAAAGCGCTGAACAAGGAGACAAAAAAGAGTTTGATGCTGTAGAGGTGATCATGCATCACATTGCGGATGCCCATGAGTTTCACATTCTAGACTATGTAGATTCAGCGGGTGTTGAACATCCCGTATCTCTTCCCTTACCGGTGATATTATTTACCGATGGTCATTTGGACGTATTCATGTCGAGTGCTTTTGACCACGGACATGCAGACGTTGTTCGCGGAAACCGAACATACCGAATGGATCATGGACACATCACCGAGCTGGGTGGTCTTCATCCCATAGATTTCTCGATCACCAAGAACGTGTTTTCCATGTTCTTGTCCTTGATCATCATTTTATCGATATTTATTTCAGTGGGGCGTACGTACCGCAAAGGGAATGTGGTTCCTAAAGGGTTGGCCTCGTTTATGGAGCCCTTGGTATTATTCGTTCGAGACGATATTGCCGTTCCCAACATCGGCAAAAAAGCGGACAAGTTCTTACCTTACTTGTTAACCGTTTTCTTCTTTATTTGGATCAACAACCTTATTGGTTTGGTTCCTTTTTTCCCTGGTTCGGCAAACCTTACGGGTAACATTTCTTTTACCGTAACACTGGCCCTAATCACGTTTCTAATCACAAACTTTAACGGAAATAAAGATTATTGGAAACATATTTTTGCAACCCCAGGTGTACCCGTATGGTTGGCACCGATTATGATCCCTGTTGAGATCATGGGGATCCTAGCAAAACCTATTGCCCTATTGATTCGTTTGTTCGCAAACATCACTGCAGGACACATCATCATCTTGAGTTTGATTTCTTTGATTTTCATCTTTAAGAGTGTTGCCATTGCACCGGTATCGGTAGGATTTGTATTGTTTATGAATGTTTTGGAGCTTTTAGTAGCTGCAATACAAGCATATATATTCACGCTTTTATCAGCACTGTTCATTGGAATGGCTGTTGAGGAGCATGAGCATCATTAATTATGAATTTTTTGTTTAACCCTATAAATTAAAACTAGTTATGGGACCATTAGCTGCAATTGGTGCAGGTCTAGCCGTAATCGGAGCTGGATTAGGTATCGGTAAAATAGGTGGATCTGCAATGGAAGGAATTGCAAGACAACCGGAAGCGTCATCAAAAATTCAAACTGCAATGATTATTGCTGCTGCCTTAATTGAAGGTGTAGCCTTATTCGCTGTCGTTGTATCTTTGTTGGTTGCGAGCAACTAAATTGTTGTTTATACAAACCTTTCAGGGATTGCCTGAAAGGTTTGTTTAACAAATTTGAAACAAAAAAATTAAAACATGGATTTAATTACACCTCAGATAGGTTTGATCTTTTGGACCACCTTGTCCTTTTTGATCCTAATGTTTCTTTTAAAGAAATTGGCATGGGCACCAATACTTGGTGCTGTGAAAACACGCGAAAGCTCAATCAAAGATGCTCTTGAAGCGGCAGAAAATGCTCGCAAAGAGATGGCTACGTTGCAAGCTGACAACGATCGTGTTTTGAAAGAAGCGCGGGCGGAAAGAGATGAAATGCTCAAAGAAGCAAGAGACATAAAAGCAACCATTGTTTCTGATGCGAAAAACAGTGCTAAAGAAGAGGCTGACAAAATGATTGCCTCGGCTAAAGCTGTTATTGAAAACGAAAAGGCGGCTGCTGTTTCCGAATTGAAAAGTTCTGTTGGCGCTTTATCCGTTCAAATTGCAGAGAAAGTATTGAAGGCTGAGCTTAAAGATTCTGACAAACAGAATGCTTACATCTCCGAAATGCTCAAAGACGTTAAGCTTAACTAAACAGCTATGAAGGAAACCAGAGTAGCCCTACGTTACGCAAAATCTTTGATTTCTTTAGCAAAAGAACGAGATGTTCTTGAGCAAGTAAAAGAAGACATGCTAACGATAAAGTCGGTTTGTGAGGAAAACGAGGACTTTAACAATATGTTGAAAAGCCCTGTTGTGAAAAACGACAAAAAGAACGTTATCCTCAACGAAATTTTCGGAAAAGTAATTTCGGAAACCTCTCTTACATTCCTAAACATGCTGACGGATAAAAAGCGTGAAGCTATTTTAGCTGCTGTTGCCGAAAACTTCATCAGCTTATACAACGAATACAAAAATATTGTATCTGCCAGTGTAACAACGGCTGCTGCAATCACAGAAGACATACGAACCGAAGTTTTGACCCAATTGAACTCCATTGTTGGTGATGCTGAAGTTCGAGTTGAAGAAAACATCGATGAAAGTATTATCGGAGGTTTTATTCTTCGTGTTGGCGATCTTGAATTCAATGCAAGTGTTGCCAACAAACTGCAAAAATTAAAAAGAGAATTTGTTTCTAACCCGAACATCAAAGCGTAACAATTATGGCAAGTGTTAAACCCGCTGAAGTATCAGCAATATTAAAAGAGCAACTTTCAGGCCTGAAAACAGAGGCAGAAATTGCTGAAGTAGGAACCGTTCTTCAAGTAGGAGATGGTATCGCACGTGTACACGGACTTAGTAATGTTAGTTCTGGAGAATTAATTGAATTCCAATCTGGATTACAGGGTATCGTATTGAACCTTGAAGAAGATAACGTTGGTGCCGTATTGCTAGGATCATCGAAAGGAATTAAAGAAGGTGACACGGTTAAACGTACATCTCGAATTGCCTCTATCAATGTTGGAGACGGCATGTTGGGAAGAGTTGTAGACACCCTAGGAAACCCTATTGATGGAAAAGGTCCTATTACCGGAACTACTTACGAGATGCCTCTCGAACGTACGGCTCCTGGTGTAATTTACCGTCAGCCGGTAAACGAACCGCTTCAAACAGGTATTAAGGCTGTTGATGCCATGATTCCTATTGGACGTGGACAGCGTGAATTGATTATTGGTGACCGTCAAACAGGAAAAACTTCTGTAGCGATTGACACCATCATCAACCAAAAAGAATTTTACGAAGCAGGTGAGCCTGTTTACTGTATATACGTTGCGATTGGACAAAAAGGTTCAACCGTAGCAAACATTGTGAAGACCTTAGAAGAAGCCGGTGCAATGGCCTACACGGTTATTGTTGCTGCCAACGCTTCAGACCCTGCTCCGATGCAGTTCTACGCTCCATTTGCGGGTGCTGCCATTGGAGAATTCTTTAGAGACACGGGTCGTCATGGGCTTATCGTATACGATGACTTGTCTAAACAAGCGGTTGCATACCGTGAAGTATCGCTACTGTTAAGAAGACCTCCGGGACGTGAAGCATACCCTGGTGATGTATTCTTCTTGCACTCGAGATTGTTAGAGCGTGCGGCAAAGGTAAACGCTTCCGATGCGATTGCTCAAGGAATGAATGACCTTCCTGAATCTATAAAAGGGATTGTAAAAGGTGGGGGTTCATTAACGGCACTTCCGATCATTGAAACGCAAGCAGGTGACGTATCCGCATACATACCTACCAATGTAATTTCAATTACGGACGGTCAGATCTTCTTAGAGGCTGATTTATTCAACTCTGGTGTTCGTCCTGCCATTAACGTGGGTATTTCTGTATCTCGTGTGGGTGGTTCCGCGCAAATTAAATCCATGAAGAAAGTTGCAGGTACACTAAAACTTGATCAAGCTCAGTTCCGTGAATTGGAAGCTTTTGCTAAGTTCGGTTCTGACCTTGATGATGCAACATTGCTTGTCATTAACAAAGGGAAGCGTAACGTAGAGATGCTGAAACAAGGCTTAAACTCTCCGCTCCCTGTAGAAGAACAAGTTGCGATCATATACTGTGGTACCAAAAACCTCATGTCTAAAGTTCCTGTTGGGAAAGTAAAAGAATTTGAAGAGGACTTCTTGTCTTTCATGAAAAATAAATATGCGGCTGAATTGGCATCTCTTAAAGCGGGTAAATTAACTGCTGAAGGAACTGCGGCTATCGAAAGTGCTGCAGCTGAAATTTCATCTAAATACGAATAAGACTGAACCGGTAAAGACTTGAGTCTTCACCTTCAATAGACGATCAAATGGCTAACTTAAAAGAAATTCGTACCCGAATCACCTCTGTGGCTTCAACGATGCAGATCACCAGCGCTATGAAAATGGTGTCGGCGGCAAAGTTAAAAAGAGCTCAGGACGCGATTACTCAAATGCGCCCTTATGCTGAGAAGTTACGTGAAATCTTAGTCAACATTAGTGCGACCCTAGGCGGATCGACAGAAGGTGTTTACAGCCAAGAGAGAGAGACGAAAAAGGTGTTAATCGTTGCCATTGCCTCTAACAGAGGTTTGTGTGGTGCTTTTAATGCCAACATCTTTAAAGCTACTGAGCGACGCATTAAAGATTATGCAGGAAAAGAAGTGCAGGTATATGCCATCGGTAAAAGAGCCGCAGATTACTTTACTGGAAAGCATGTGGTCTTCAACTCAAATGCTGAGATTTTTAACGATTTAAATTACGACAATGTATCTGTAATGGCTCAGGAGGTCATGGATGCATTTGCTAATGAACAATTTGACAAGGTAGAAATCATCTACAACGAGTTCAAAAACGCCGCAACACAAGAAGTGATAACACAACCATTCATTCCTGTTGTCGCTGAAGAAACAGATGCTGCTGACCCAAATGCAGATTACATCTTTGAACCGTCAAAGACGTCTATTGTCGTTGACTTAATCCCAAAATCCTTAAAGATTCAATTTTACAAATCCATTTTAGATTCTCACGCTTCTGAGCACGGTGCTCGTATGACGGCCATGCACAAAGCCACGGATAATGCGAATGAGCTGAAGGGTGAACTAACACTAACTTACAACCGGCAAAGACAAGCAGCAATTACCAATGAAATCCTAGAGATTGTTGGAGGTGCTGAAGCTTTGAAACAAGCATAAGTAACGTACATCATAAAAAAAGCCCCGAAGATTCGGGGCTTTTTTTTATTCAAAAATTACGGTTCTATTCGCGTAAGACAGTATGCACCTGTTGGTATGATGCCAAATGGCTCTTGATAGCACTACTTTTTCAATATCTCTCCCTTTTCGGACCAAATCTTCCACACTGTCTTTGTGACTTACGTGGGCAACATTTTGTTCTATGATGGGACCTGCGTCCAGTTCGGCCGTCACGTAATGACTTGTTGCTCCAATGATTTTAACACCCCTTTCATGAGCAGAATGATAGGGCTTAGCACCCGGGAAAGCTGGGAGGAATGAATGATGTATGTTGATGATTTTATTCGGGTAGCTTTCTATGAAGTTTTCGCTTAATATTTGCATATAGCGCGCTAGAACAACAAAATCTACGTTGTGTTTTGACATTAAATCCAATTGTTTCTTTTCCTGTTCTGCCTTGGTTCCCTTAGTCACAGGAATGAAGTAATACGGTATCTCGAAACGTTTCGCAGTCTCTTCCATATCCGGATGATTGCTTATAATTAGCGGAATCTCGACGCTCCACTCCCCGGACCGATACCTCGAAAGAATATCATTAAAACAGTGGTCCATCTTAGAAACCATCAAAGCCATTCTAAGTTTTTCATCTCTGAAATGAATTTTATACTGCATCTGATACTTATTGGCAACATCGAGGTCAAACTGCTTCGCGATCGCATCTCTTGTCAACGAAAAGTCTGCAAGAGTCCACTCGACACGCATAAAAAATGTTTTACGCTGGTTGTCAACGTGTTGATCTAAGTCAACAATATTCCCTTGACGCTTGGAGATAAAGTCTGTTACCGACAGAATGATCCCTTTTTCATCCGGGCAATGGATTAGCATGATGGCAGTGCTCATAAAGAAAGAATTTTTGCCTAAAGTATTAAATGTTCTACTTGAAAACAAGGAGAAAACCGAAAGCGCTTTGAAATATGGAAATCCGCAATAAGATTAAGGAACTCAAGAATTCTTTTATCTTTGAAATAATGAAGAAACTAATCGGTACTCCAAATAAATTACGGACACGCATCTATGTATCGATGCTGGCTTTGATTGTAGGCTCATTCTTTTTTATCGGCGTCTTCACGTACTACAATTTTAAAAAGCAAAATCAAAACTATCACGATAAGCGCCTGATAAGAAAAGAGGCCGCTACACTTGCATCCATAAGCTATTTTCTTAGATCCCAGGAAGGAATCAAACACAGCGGGGAAAGTATTTTTAACCTCTTCCGGCATAAAATATTTGAACTTGCCGACATTCACCAACTTGACATTCACATTTACAATGTCAAAGGCGAGTTGATCCTAAGCTCCAACAAAGAAATCATTCAACACAAAATACCTGGGAAAATTCAGGAGGACATCTTAAGTAAATTGTCAAAAGAAAAAAGTACGGTGATCAAAGGCGACACTCACTTGGGAGATGGTTACCTAAACTCATACAAATACATTGTCGACGCCACAGAAAAACCAATTGGAATCATTAGCATCCCTTATTTTCAACAAAATGAGGATTACAAACGCGATCTTAAAGCTTATTTAATTGCACTTTCACCCTTATACTTGCTGCTGTTTTTAGCGGCCAGCATACTCGCTTTCTTACTGTCAAAGCAAATTACTGGACCCATGCGCCGCATTACAGAAACCATGCGTAAGGCTGCATTAATGAAGCAACACGTGCCTCTAGAGTGGGATTCCACAGATGAAATTGGGCAATTGGTTGGGCAGTACAATTTTATGGTTAAAGAGTTGGAAAAAAGTGCCGAAATCCTTGCTCAAAATGAAAAAGAAAGTGCCTGGAAAGAGATGGCAAAACAAGTAGCTCATGAAATTAAAAATCCATTAACCCCCATGAAGTTAAGCGTTCAACTATTTAAGCGGGAAGTAGACGCAAAGAGCTCTGATTTTGATGAAAAGGCAAAGCAGTTTACCACATCAATGGTTGAGCAAATAGATTCCTTAGCTAACATTGCCTCGGCCTTCTCAGATTTTGCTCGAATGCCTTCCACAAAAAAAGAAAAGATTAATTTAGGTCGTGTCACTGAAAACACATTGGCCCTTTTCGACATGGCCAAGATTGACTACAAAAAGCCCTCAGAAACTTGTTTTATATTCGCAGACAAAAATCAATTCATTGGGGTCTTAAACAACCTCCTCAAGAATGCGATTGAAGCGGTTCCAGAAAATAAAAAGCCTCGCATCAGCGTTTCTTTAAAAAAAGAGGGTGAAACAGCTGTCTTGGAGATTAACGACAATGGAGATGGTATCGCCGCATCACTTCAAGAAAAGATATTCGACCCAAGATTTACGACTAAAAGTAGCGGCATGGGACTTGGTTTGGCTATTGTTAAACGAATCATAGACGACCTTAAGGGTTCTATTTATTTCAATTCGATTGAAAAGACAGGAACTAGCTTTTACCTTAAAGTCCCACTGCTAAAGCAACAAAACTAAGTTTACTGATAAAAGGAATGCACATGAAATATGAGAATATTATTGTTGATACAGAAGAGAAAATCCAAATCGTAACAATCAATAGGCCGTCTAAATTAAATGCGCTCAATCAAAAAACCATTGAAGAGTTAAGTCATGCGATAGATGCTGCAGAAGCAAGTAAAGACGTTAGCGTGGTTATCATCACGGGTAAAGGTGAAAAAGCTTTTGTCGCAGGAGCAGACATTTCAGAATTCAGTTCCTTTTCGGCTGAAGAAGGGAGGTTGTTGAGTAAAAACGGACACGAAAAACTATTCAATCGTATTGACAACCTTAAAACACCTGTCATTGCTGCCGTAAATGGTTTTGCTCTGGGAGGTGGTCTTGAATTGGCCATGGCTGCGCACATTCGTTTGTTTTCTGAGAACGCCAAAGTAGGGTTACCCGAGACCTCTCTAGGGCTTATCCCAGGATATGGAGGTACGCAACGCCTTGCGCAAATTGCCGGTAAAGGTAGGGCCATGCAAATGATTTTATCGGCGGAAATGATTGACGCATCCACGGCATTCAATTTTGGAATTGCAAACGCAGTTTTACCCTTAGAAAATCTCATGGAGGCCTCTAAAAAACAGGCTGAAAAAATTATTAAAAACTCCCCCATGGCTGTTGCAAAGGCCATACAGTGTATCAATGCAAACTATTCCTCTGAAATGAATGGACTTGAACACGAAGTCGATACTTTTGGGTCGTGCTTTGATACATCTGACTTTACGGAGGGTGTCCATGCTTTTTTGGAAAAAAGAAATGCTAATTTTAACAACAATCATTAAACAAAAAACCTTTGAGCTTACTTCACAAATTAGCAGGACAAACAGCAATCTACGGCCTCAGTAGTATTGTGGGTCGGCTGCTAAACTTTTTATTAGTTCCTCTCTACACAAGTATTTTCGCTCCAGAAGAATACGGTACTTTCTCAGAGCTCATGGCTGTTGTTGCCTTCGCTATGGTTGTTCTAACCTACGGGTTTGAAACCTCGTTTTTCCATTTTGCAAACAAAGAAGATTCCGCCGAGCAAACACTCAGTACAGGCTTTATCTCTTTAACGGCTACCTCCCTCCTATTTATCATCCTATCCTTCAGCTACACGCAACCCATTGCCAATTTACTTCACGTTTCAAGTCAGCCTCAATACATCCAATGGCTAACGCTCATTGTCGTATTGGATGTGCTTAGCACGCTTCCCTTCGCAAAATTAAGACTCGAACAAAAAGCTTGGCGCTTTGCTACAATTCGTTTGATTAATATTGCTGTTAATATCGGCCTTAACCTTTTCTTCTTCTTGCTATGCCCTTATTTGGTGTCTGAGGGAATGGCTCCTTTTTTAACGAATTACGTCTACAACCCTTCCATAGGTATCGGTTATATTTTTATTTCTAATTTGATTGCCAGCCTAATCATGCTTGGATTACTTTCTCCGGAAATTTTAACGCTGAAAATGACCTTTGATCTTGTTGTCTGGAAAAAAATGATCCGCTATGGTCTTCCATTGCTCATCGGAGGTCTTGCCTACGTAACGAATGAAATGGTCGATCGTTTGTTGTTAAAATACCTGCTGCCTTCAAACATCGCATCAGCAGAAGTGGGTATTTATAGTGCCTGTTACAAAATATCCATCTTCATGACCTTATTTATTCAAGCCTTTCGTTACGGCGCCGAACCTTTTTTCTTTGCGCAGGCAGAAAGTGAAGATGCTAAGGAACAGTATGCAAAAGTCATGCGTTACTTCATAGCCTTTACCGGTTTTATTTTTTTGAGTATCAATGTTTTTATCGATCTTCTCAAACACTTCATTCAAAATGAAACTTATCATGCAGGGCTTGAAGTCGTTCCAATTTTACTCCTTGCCAATTTGTTTTTAGGCATGTATTACAACCTTTCCGTATGGTATAAAGTAAGTGAAAAGACCCGATTTGGGGCCTATATTTCGGTTTTCGGAGCCTGTGTCACCGTCTTTTTTAACATCCTGCTAATCCCCACAATGTCTTATGTCGGTTCTGCTTGGGCAACACTCCTCTGTTATGCTTCTATGTGCTTGCTCTCATTTATTCTTAGCAGGAGCCACTACCCCATCTCTTACCCTTGGAAAACCATTTTCACATACCTCATTGCCGCGCTCGTTTTATTCTACTTTTGGCTGCAGTGGCATGACGCATATTTCGTCGTAAGCACACTCGTGTGCATCGTGTATGTATTTGGTGTTTTAATGCTCGAAAAGCGAAAAAAAATAAGTACTTTGAGTGCAAAATAAAGACGACGGAATCATGAAGGTTGAAATTACAAATCGCTCGAAGCACCCCCTCCCTAAATACGAAACAATTGGTTCTGCAGGTATGGACTTGCACGCCAACCTAGACGAATCGATACTTTTAAAACCCCTAGAACGAGTTTTGGTGAAAACAGGTCTTTTCATTGCCTTGCCTCACGATTATGAAGCTCAAATTAGACCCCGAAGTGGGTTGGCCTTCAAAAAGGGGGTTACCGTACTGAACAGTCCCGGCACAATCGATGCGGATTACCGTGGAGAAATTGGCGTTATTCTAATTAATTTATCAGAAAAAAACTTTATTATTGAGGATGGAGAACGAATCGCTCAGATGGTGATCGCCCCATACACCAAAGTGAATTGGCAAGAAAAGGAAGAATTGTCTCAAACGAAAAGAGGTGCCGGAGGATTTGGAAGCACCGGAAAAAATTAAATACACAAGCAAATATGAAAATTATTGTCCCTATGGCGGGGAGAGGATCTCGATTACGACCTCACACCCTAACTGTTCCCAAACCTTTAGTACCTATTGCTGGAAAAACGATTGTTCAAAGGCTTGTTGAGGATATAACCAGGGTTTGTGGGCAAAAAATAGATGAAATTGCATTTATCATTGGTGATTTTGGAACGGATGTGGAAAAAGAATTGGTAAAAACAGCTGAAAGCTTAGGGGCTAAAGGATCTATATACCATCAAGAAGAAGCTTTGGGAACTGCTCATGCCATTTGGTGTGCGAAAAACTCCCTACAAGGACCTGTCATTGTTGCCTTTGCAGACACCCTGTTCAGAGCAAACTTTACGCTTGACTCTGAAAAAGATGGATTTATATGGGTGCAAAAAGTTGAAGATCCACGAGCTTATGGTGTCATCAAGGTAAATGGTGATCAAGTGATCACTGACTTTGTTGAAAAACCTCAAGAGTTCGTTTCAGACCTAGCCATCATTGGGATTTACTATTTTAAAGACGGCACGAACTTAAAGCAAGAAATACAGCATTTGATTGATCATAACATCACCGAAAATGGGGAGTTTCAGCTCACAAATGCACTAGAGAACATGAAACAAAAAGGATTGGCATTCCTTCCTAAACAAGTAGATGAGTGGCTCGATTGTGGAAATCCTGTGGCTGCTGTTTATGCCAACAAGCGCGTTTTAGAATTCACTGAAAATGATGAAGAAAGAGCGGGTTTGAACGTTGAAAACTCAACGATTATAGAGCCTTGTTTCATAGGCCGTAATGTCCGATTGAAAAACAGCACCATTGGACCCCATGTTTCTATTGGAAACGGCACCAGTATTCGTGACAGTAAAATTTCAAACAGCATCATACAAAACGAAACATCAATAGAAAATGCCCACATAGAAGATTCTATGATTGGAAATCATGTAGAATATCAAGGCGGTAAAAACCGAGTAAGCATCGGAGACTACTCTAAAATAGGATGAAATTCAACACCGTCATAGTAGCCTTATTGGCAATCATTACCTTGAGTGTTTCTTGTACTGGAGTAAAGGATCTCGAAAATGAAAGTGCTACGCAGCTTAATGCCTATACGGAAGGTCCCGTCAGCTATCAAAACCAACATCGCTTCAAATTTTTATTTCTTGAAGCGCAACGGCTTAAGGCTTTGGAGGAATTCGAGAAAGCAGCAACTATGGTGGAACAATGCTTGGCTATAGACCCTTTAAGTGCTGTTGCTCACTATGAGATGGCTCAACTTCACATTCGTAATGAAAACCTCCAGGATGCTTTGTTTCACGCAGAGCAATCGAAACTTTTAAATCCAAAAAACGTATGGACACATGAACTTTTATCTCAACTGTACTATGCGGTTGGTGACCGAGAAGGGCAAGTAAGCATCTGTGAGGACTTGATTGACCTTAAGCCCAAAAACATCGAATATCTGTATCGACTTGCCTCTGCATATACGGAGCTGGATGCGTACAAAAAAGCGCTCGAAATTTACAATGAGGTCGAAAAAAAGATGGGTATCAGCGAAGGGCTTTCCATCGTTAAACAGCACATCTTCATTGAAATAGGCGACATACATGGTGCTGCTGGGGAACTGATGGCTTTAATTGAAGCTTTTCCAGATGAAATTCGTTTTCAGCAAATGTTGGCGGAATTGTATCACGCAAACGATTTAACAGAAGCATCCATCGCAATTTACAATGAGATCTTGCTAAAAAAACCCAGCGACTCTTATGCAAACTCCGCATTGGCCGAACACTTCAGGCTCAAAAAAAATCACTTAAAAGCCTTTGAATATCTAAATATTAGCTTTGATGATCCAGAATTTAGTCTTGATGTGATACTTCAAGTACTTTCTTCTTATTTTGACTTAGCAATTGAAAATGAGGCGTATCAAGCCCCCCTACTTTCTTTGCTAGAGAAAGCGCTTTTGAATCATCCAAAACAGGCGGTTTTTCAGGTGCTATCAGGTGATTACCATTTTCAAAAAAACCAAACAAAAAAAGCTTTTTATGCCTATGAAAGAGCTCTTGACCTAGGTACGTCTGAATACTTTATCTGGAATCGATACCTGATCTTAGGCTTGGATTTAAAAGCCTATGAAAAGACAGCTCTAAAGAGTCTAAAATCCATTGAATTACACCCCGTTCAACCGTCTCTGTATTTATTTGCGGGGTTCGCACACTCCATGAATGATGACAAAAGAAAAGCGATAGAACTGTGGAACAAAGGCTTGAACTATGTCGTAAATAATCGTGAATTGAAAGCTGAATTTTACAACTACCTGGGCAACGCATATCATACCATTGGCGAACACAATTTGTCCGATGAAAATTATGAAAAATCCCTCTCGATTATCCCTGAAAACCCCATCGTACTGAACAATTAC
Source organism: Flavobacteriales bacterium UBA7430 (assembly GCA_002478765.1). Classification (GTDB taxonomy): domain Bacteria; phylum Bacteroidota; class Bacteroidia; order Flavobacteriales; family UBA7430; genus UBA7430. The sequence continues at coordinate 29,946 of DLQO01000015.1, read as the reverse complement.
AGCTATTATTTATCTCTTCGCTCAAAAGATTTGGAGAAAGCACAAAAGCTTTCAAAAAAATGCAACGAGTTGGTTCCTGACCAACCCATATATCAAGACACCTACGGTTGGATTTTATATAAACTAGGTCGTTTTGTTGAAGCAGAAGTCTGGCTTCAAAAAGCGGTTCTGGTGGAGGCGGGTAGTGCCGATATTCTAGAGCACTATGGAGACGTTTTATACCAAGTAAATCGAACTCAAGAAGCGTTGGAATACTGGAAAAAAGCACAGGGTGCTGGAGGCAGCTCAGAAACATTAAACCAAAAAATTCTAGAGGGAATCCTTCATGAGTAAAACAATCCTTTTTTTGGGTGTTATCCTGATGCTCGTTAGCTGTCGTACTGCTGAGCTTGCATTACCAACCTATGCTAAAGCTCCAAAAGCAGACCTTCTCATCGAGTCTGTTCAGTCCGCACACTTTGATTTTAATTCAATGAGTGCGAAAATTTCTGGAACCTACGAAGATTCTGATAATAAGATCCCCTTTAAAGGTGCTGTGAAAATTAAAAAAGACAGCGTCATCTGGATTACAATAGGTCCTGGCCTGGGAATAGAACTTGGGCGGGTGCTCTTTGATTTGGACAGCATGCATTTCATCAATCGCTATGAGAAAACCTATTACAAAAGTAGCTACGACGAGCTGAGCGAAAAAATTCAAAGCCCGCTGAGTTTCGAGCGTATTCAAGACCTCTTGGTTGGAAACTCTCTAGATTCCTACCAAGCAAAAAAATACTTCAGTACCTTAAACAACAACCTCTATTCACTTTCTTCTATAAGCCCGAGGCAGCTGAAAAAATGGAATCGTAATAAAAAAGTTTCAGAAGATGAGGTTTATCTCACCTCCGTAGTCCCTAAGAGTTCGAAAATTAAAACACAACAATACACAAGTTTTAAAGACAACCGGACGCTCTACATTCGTTATGATGATTTTGAGAACTACAATAAAAAGTCACTTGGAAAGACCATTGACCTCAATATAGATGCTGAAAAAAAAATAAACCTTCGTTTAAAATACTCCAAAGTAAACTTAAACAAGGGAATAAAAACCCCATTTAAAGTCCCTGGCTCCTATGAAACTATTCATTAGAATCCTTCTTGTTCTGTGGTCTTTTAATGGAGTAGTGGCTCAAAATCGATCTGACTTGCAAAAACGTAAAAAAAAGCTGCAAGAAGAGATTCAATGGAGTAATGATGCGCTAAATCAAAACAAAAAAAACAAAAATTATTCCGTAAGTCAGCTCAAAACACTCAAGCAAAAAATTAGCATTCGATCTCAACTCATTGAAACCATTCAAAAAGAGGTTGCTTACATCAAAGAAGAAATTGAGCTTAATGAGCAGAAAACATCGAGGCTAGAGACCGAATTAGACTCTTTAAAAGCGGATTACTCCAATCTGATTCAACAAGCGTACAAAAGTCAAAAACACTTCAATCGCTTACTTTTCATCCTATCTTCTGAAGACTTTCAGCAAGCTTACAAACGTGCAGCATACATGAATCAAATAGCACAATATCGACAGTTTCAAGCTCAGAATATTCTTAACAAACAAGATGATTTAGAAAAAAGCAATTTGGTTCTTGAAAAACAATGGAGCATCAAGCAAAACTTAATCGACAACAAACGACTTGAAAAGGAATTGTTAAATCAAGAGCAAGCACAACAAAACTTGAGCTTATTGGCGCTTTCCAAAAAAGAGAAAGAGCTCAAAGAGGCGCTTAACAAGAAGAAAAAGAAACGGAAAAAAATCCAAAAAGAGATCGAGCGAATCATTGCAGAGGAGCTCAGAAAAAGAACGAAAGTTACCTCAAAAAAGGAGTTTCTCTCAACGCCCGAAGCCATTGCTTTGTCTAACAGTTTTAGCTCAAATAAGGGGAAGCTGCCTTGGCCGGTAGGCAAAGGGTTAATCATTTCTAAATTCGGCAAACAAAAACATCCCATCCTTTCTGGGGTATATGTAGAAAATAACGGTGTAGAAATTGCTACAGAATCTCACAGCGCATGCCGGAGTGTGTTCAAAGGAAAAGTAAGCAGTGTGCTAACGATGCCAAACGGCATCAAAGTCATCATGATTCGACACGGAGAATTCATCAGTGTTTACTCCAACCTAAGTGAAGTGTACGTAGAAAAAGGAGACGTCTTAAATACAAAGCAAAAAGTGGGTCTTGTTTACACATCCAAGCAGGAGGGAAGTACGGTTGTTGACTTTCAGTTGTGGAAAGGAAGTCAAAAGCTAAACCCTCAATACTGGCTCATGAAAAAATAAGACGATGAATTTACAAGCCCCTTTCTCAACTTTCATAACAAAGAAAGGCAACAGGACTCAATAAAAAAGGGTGTTTTTTAAGTTTTAATCTTTAACTTTCAATCTTCAACTTTCAATTCTTACATTTGCACAAAGCACCCCTAGGGGTATAAAAACAAGAACATGACACTATTATCTATCTTTTTTGGGTTTTTAGGAGGTTACGAGTGGGTTTTAATCCTTTTGGCTGTCCTTTTATTATTCGGCGGGAAAAAAATCCCTGAACTTATGCGAGGTCTTGGAAGCGGAATTAAGGAATTTAAGGATGCGGCCAAAGAAGAAAAAGACAACATCGACAACGAAGAAAAATAAGCTCAAAAAACAACACCTTGAAGAACTTTACTTCACTAAACGAGATTCGAGAGTCCATTCAATCAGGCTCAACCTCCTGCACATCACTTGTAGAATACTATTTAGAACGAATTGAAAAACACAAAGATTTAAACATCTATGTTGAGGTCTTTGCCGATGAGGCTAAATCAATGGCTCTAGCTGTAGACCAAAAACTTCAAGCAGGTACTGCCGGAAGATTGGCAGGGATGGTTATTGCTTTAAAAGACAATCTTTGTTTTGAAGGCCACAAAGTTTCTGCGTCTTCCAAAATCTTAGAAGGCTTCGAATCTTTGTACAGCGCCACAGCTGTGAAACGCTTGTTGGAAGAAGATGCCATTATTATTGGTCGAGTAAACTGTGATGAGTTCGCTATGGGTTCTGCAAATGAAACCTCAACATACGGTCCCGTCAAAAACCCTTGCAACCCTAAAACCGTTGCTGGTGGGTCTTCAGGTGGTTCGGCAGCAGCCGTTTCAGCCGATCTATGTCAAGTTGCCTTAGGTAGCGACACTGGAGGTTCTATTAGGCAACCTGCTGCATTTTGTGGCGTTGTTGGAATGAAACCTACTTATGCACGTGTTTCTCGATATGGATTGATCGCCTATGCATCATCCTTCGATCAAATCGGTCCTTTGGCAAAATCTATCGAAGACGCTGCTTTGGTTACTGAAATTATTGCTGGAGAAGATTCAAACGACTCCACAAGCTCTTCCGAACCCGTAACATCCTACAGTAAATCTGAGGCACCCTCGGAAAAAAAGAAAATTGCTTACCTAAAAGAGTATATAGAAAGTCCGGGTTTAGACCCAGAAATCAAAGAGAACTTTTTAAACCTCATTAACAAGCTTAAAGCTGAAGGGCATACCGTAGAAGAGCAAACATTCTCTTATTTAGATGTGATCGTTCCGAGTTACTACGTGCTGACAACGGCAGAAGCTTCTTCAAATTTGGCCCGTTTTGATGGCGCACACTACGGCTATAGAAGCCCAAATGCCCACGACATCGAAAGCACTTACAAGCTTTCCAGGACTGAAGGTTTTGGCGATGAAGTGAAGCGCAGAATCATGTTAGGTACTTTTGTTTTAAGCTCCGGCTACTACGATGCTTACTACACAAAGGCTCAACAAGTTAGACGGCTTATTCAAGATAGGACTGAAGAGGTTTTTAAAGATTATGATTTTATCCTAATGCCCACAACACCAAGTACGGCTTTCGAGATTGGGGTGAAAAATGAAGATCCAACCGTTGTTTACCTGGAAGATCTTTACACGGTACACGCCAATTTAGCGGGATTACCTGCGATTTCTTTACCCTTGTGGAATTCTTCCGAAAACATGCCAATCGGAGTCCAATTAATGGCTGCGTCCTTCAAGGAAGACGATCTTTTTGCATTTTCTAAACTGTTGATGAATTTCAGAAGTTAAAATGAATACTCATTTCAAGTTTCTGCTTTTATTTTCCATATGCATCTCCCAACTGGCTGCAGCATACAAAAGCTCTGACAAAAATAAAGACAGCTTGAAGCTTGCCTTTCTCGATGATCCAGCCATTGCATATTTTGACAGCATGCTTTTAGCAAATCAAAGAGCAACAAAAGAGCTTTTTGAAACGGAATTTCAATCCAGTCAAAAAAATACACCCAGATTTTCAGACAGTATTTACGAAATGCGGATTCGGCATTTAAATGCTGAATCTCCTATGGACTTGGTGTACAACCCTTACGTAAAACAATACATTAAAGTATACACCCAGCAACGAAGGTCTCAACTCTCGCGGATGATGGGACTCGCTGAATACTACTTCCCAATGTTTGAAGAAGTTCTTGATCAATACGATTTACCACTCGAATTAAAATACCTTTCGATTGTCGAATCGGCCTTAAACCCCAGAGCAAAATCCTGGGCAGGAGCAACAGGCTTGTGGCAATTCATGTTCAATACCGGTCGAGAATACGACTTAAAAGTAAGCTCCTATGTGGATGAACGAATGGATCCTTATCGAGCTACGGTGGCTGCTTGCCAGTTTTTTGAGCAATCTTATGCTCTCTACGGAGACTGGTCCTTGGTGTTGGCTTCATACAATTCTGGAAGGGGAAATGTAAACAAAGCCATCAGGCGTTCTGGGGGAAAGAAAAATTACTGGCGCATTAGGCCATTCTTACCCAAAGAAACACAAAGCTATGTACCCGCATTTATTGCCGTCTGTTACGCTATGAATTATGCCGAAGAACATACTATTGTCGCATCGAAACCTCGTGTGTTGTTCTACGAAACAGATACCGTAACCGTAAAATACCAAATTGACTTTGAATATCTAGCCACGTCATTAGACGTTCCCATGAGTGATTTAGAGTTCTTAAACCCTTCCTACAAAATTAATGTCATCCCCAGCCTGGAAAACAGACGTTACTTCTTAAGACTTCCTGTAGATAAGGTCGGGGTGTTTGTAGCCAATGAAGATGACATATACGCGCATTTTGTTAAATTAGATCAGGAAAAGCAAAAATCCTACCCAAAATATAACGAACAAGACGAGCGAATCGTTTACAAAGTAAAAAGCGGCGAATATCTTGGAAAGATCGCCTTGCGTTATGGTTGTTCTGTAAAAAAAATACGACAGTGGAATAATTTAAAGAATGATAATATCAGGGTAGGACAGAGGCTCATCTTATATGTTCGACCGGATTACGTATAAAATAACATTATGAAACTACACTGGTTTCTTCTCACCTTGTGTTTACCCATCTGCCTTTCTTCTTGTCAGAAAAAAGCGAATAAAAAAATTCAGCCAACAGAAACACGTACTGTTTTACCTCCGAGTACCGGAAATTTATCTGAGCTGGTTGTCGTTGTTTCGGATGAGCTTTGGCGGGGAGAGGTCGGAACAATTATAAAATCTGCATTTCAAGAAAATATTCCGGCAATTCCTCAACAGGAAGCACTGTTTGATCTTTATGCCATTGAACCAAAAGACTTCTCAAGCATTTTTCAAACACATAAGAACATATTGTGGCTATCAACAGGCGATAAGGGTTCTGTAGATAGAAAAGACCAGAAATGGGCTAAAAAACAGCTATACGTGCATGTCATGCACGAAACGGAAGAGCAGTTAGCGCAAAGCCTACAAAATCACGTTTATAAGATTAGAAGCTGGTTTTTAGATAAAGACCAACAAAGACGATTGGAAAAACTCAAGCCCACTGCTGAAAAAGAAATACAAAAGCAGTTAAATGAGGTCTATGGAGTAGGCATAACCATTCCTAAAGGCTATCAGGTCGCAGCAGCAGAGGAAAATTTTATCTGGCTTCGCAGAGACCATCCAAAAGTGAATGTCATTTCCAACATCTGGATTCATGCCGAAGACTATTACAGTCCTGAACAATTAAATAAAGCAAGTTTGATAGAATTACGCGATTCTTTAGGCAGGGTACATGTAGAAGGGGCTCGACCACAATCCTACATGGCTACAGAGACGATTTATGAGCCGGATTATAAGTTCATAAAAGAATTCCCTTACACCATTGAAACCAAAGGTTTGTGGACGATGGTAAACGACTTTTTAGGCGGCTCTTACATTGCTAACGTTATTCTCGATAAAGAAAATCAGAAAATAATCTACACAGAAGGCTTTTTGTACTGCCCAAACGAACGAAAACGTTCACATATTCTTGAATTAAAAACCATCCTTTCCAATATTAAACTGAAATAAACCATTTTATATTCCGAATATAACGGTTAAAGGTCAAAAATTGAAGGTTGATGTTTTGTTGTCAAACAATAGAGCTTACTAATATTTTGTAAAAAAAAAAGACTCCCAATTTGGAAGTCTTTTTTTTTACAAAACCAGCATTCAAAAATTTAACTACTTCCCAGTAAGTATGAAGTGGTTAAATTGATAAATTACTAAAAAGCCCGAACTGCACGCACTTTGCCAACGGGCTGCTCCTTCCAGTATTCGAACAGCAATCCATCACCGAACCGCTGTAGCCACGCCTTATTATTACTTGACTCCGAAGAACTCCAATAATTCGAGGTACATTCAACAAAACCGGGAGAATCCACTAATTGATCTCTTACATCGTAAATTTCCTTTAATTGATCTTTCGTTGGTATAAACCAGTCGGTATGGCCACCGGCATCAGTAGAAGCATTAAATAGATTGAGAAAGGTTTTAATTCCTTTGAGGGTATTATTCCATTCTAGGGGATCATCATTACAGCCATAATACCACATCCGATACATGTTTTTTACCCAAAAGTAGTACCGACCATTACTGTAATAACTATTTGCAGCCCATTCTCCACCTGCCCAGCTTCCTAATCCAGTTTCATCCGCTCCTATAAGTTTCGAATTACAGCCCCATTGAATTGGTGTTCCTATGTCTTCTTTGGAAACAACCAAACCGTGTTCTGGTGAGTTTGGATCTATATAAAATATGATCCCACCCGCATACTCCAGTCCAACTTGAATAAGCAAATTGCCATCGCAATCATAGCCATCTTGAGCAAATGAACAAGCTCCTGCATCTGTAGCTTGCACATTATAATTACATGCCGCAACATCCAAACAGCCCGCAATCTCAAATTCGTCACAAACACCATCATCATCCGAATCATTAAGGCAAGCACCCGCACAGTCTAAATGGCTCTCTGAAGGATAGGTACAGAAACCATCATCTTCTGTAGCTTCTGTATCGTAATTACAAGCATCTGGGTTAACACATCCTTCAACCTCAACTTCATCACAAACACCATCATCGTCCGTATCATTAAGACAAAACCCACTGCAGTCTAAATAGACTACTGAGGGGTAGCTACAAGAATCGTCAGCATCCGTAGCGTCAGGGTTGTAGTTACAAGCTTCTACACTTTGGCAGCCTTCAAGCTCAATTTCATCACAAACACCATCAGAATCAGAGTCGCTAAGGCAGGTTCCGCTACAATTTAAATACGTTTCTGATGGGTACGTGCATGAATCGTTATCATCCGTAGCATCAGGATTGTAATTACAAGCCTCTATACTCTGGCAGCCCCCTATCTCGTCAGCGTCATAAACACCATCACCGTCGGAATCATAATGACAACTCCCATCGCTTGTTGTGGCCCATGAATCAAAATTTATGGCTTCGCAGTCTACACAACCCAATACTTGAGGTAAGCTCAATCGTTCGCAAAATGAAACACCAGATACCGCTGTGTTCATTTTGATTTGGTATCCCTCAGAAGGTTTTAGGCGACCCAAGGCGTTAAACTCCCATGCAGGTAAATATGAAAGTCCCATTTCATCTTTGACGATCGTAATTTTATCTTTATGATCTTCAAACGCAGTTATCGCATCGATACTGTCAGAACACGAAAAGCCAAACATGCTCCAGCCTTCAGGCAGGTCTATAGATAATTTGGGGTTTGCCTCAAGCAACAACACATTGTAATTGTCAATCGAATAGCATGAGTCAATGTTCTGACCCAAAACCAACAGAGGGAACAGCAATAGAGTCTTCAGTAAATTCTTCATCTTGGGAGGGTGTTAATATTATTATTAAATTAAGTCATTCATTATAAGAATGTTGAATGTAAGAAATCTGTCACGACAAACAAGACGGTTTTGAGTTATCGGCAGGTTTCATTGAGTTATCGGAAAAGGGTTTGTGAGCTGGGTGAAGAAAGGGAGAGTTGTAAACTCAACACCATACATTCACATAGAGCAATCAAATTTGACAGAAAAAAGGGATGCCTGCAATTCTAATAGGTGGCTTAAGAAAGCATCTAAAAAAAATCGTAAACTTACTCTTCGTTGAATACGATTTGTAAAACCTCGTGTGAATTGAGGTCTTTAAAATGAGGCAAATGCAACTTGTAATAGTCCATCAAGCTTTGCAAAAGCGTTCTTTTAAGCAAATTAGAAAACTTCAATGACCCTATATTTTCCAAGCCACAATTTATAAGCCCTTTCCAAGCCAGCAATTCCTCTGACTCGATGGAGTGGCTGTGAATCGGCTTTTTTTGGGAAAACTCTCCTTGCTGCAAATCAAAATAGCCTTCGCTTTGGTGCCCATCAAGGCTTGGGAAAAACCCAAGGTATTTGGTCAGCTTCATCATGAACAATAAATGAAAATGGCTGCAATTATTGCTCGTTAAATCAAGCCATTGAATGGAGCCGTACAAAAAATCGAAAAGCTCCTGATTTTGCTCCTGCTCTTTGATGCATTGCTGAATAAGTTCTGCGATAAAAATTCCCACAGACCGCTTTACAGGGTCGTATAATAATTCTGTAAATGGTTCTGAAACTTTTAAATCATTGATGAACCTTAATTGAGATTTTTTGGATTGCTGGTATGTTAAATCCAACAGGTTTAACGTTTGAAATTGGGCGACACGTAACTTTCCCTTTTTCCCACGAACCCCTTTTACGATAAACGATAAAAGGCCCTCCTCCTTCGTGTATATTTTCACGATTAAACTGGTCTCCGAGTACTTTATTTGATGTAGTACAATTGCTTTGGATTGGTGCATCAGCCTCTCACAAATAAAAGTTTGGTAACATGGTTCATATTTCCGTCTTCATCAGAACAAAAAATAAGATAAACTCCTGTGTGCGCTTTTTCTCCTTCAAAAGATCTACCGTCCCAAGTGGCTTGGCCTCCGAGGGAAACCGTCTGGTATATTAAATTTCCACTCACATCGGTTATCTTTACAACCGCGTCAGTGAGTAATCCCTTGATTGTAACTACACCTTCATAATCCGGTCTTACCGGGTTTGGAAACACCGTAACTTGGGAAAAAGAGTTGCTTCCTTTTGTCGCCTCAGCCCTCAAAGAAATCAGCCCTTTATCTGTAGCAAAGAAAGCCTCACCTGTAATTTCATTAATTTCGATATCTCGGACCTTATTGGAAAACAGCGGGCTGTTTTCTGTCGTGAAATGGAACAATTCTTCGGTTCCATTTTCTGAAGTCACCACCACACCACTGTTGTTCATCGCAAACCACTTTCGATTTGCTCCATCAACTTCAATATCATTAATTTGTTGTCCATCCAAAAGATAAGTGGTGTAGCCGTCTTGGGTAATCTTTATTTTGGATGCATTTTCTCCTTCAAAAATATCTTCAGGGTTGTAAAAAACACTCACCCCATTGTCGGTTCCGATCCATACATTTCCTTTCAAATCCTCTGTGATTGCATAAACCCGGTCTGATGCGAGATTTCCACTTTGTTCACCGTTCATTAACTTCCTGGATTTCGTTCCGCTTCGAGACTCATCAAAAACAACCAATCCGTTGTTTTTCAATTGTATCCATTTCTGATTGTTGTTGTCAATGAGTAGTTTCGCTAGGTCTTGATGTTCTGAAATCCCCACACCTAAAGAAAAAGACTCCCAACCCTCATTTGTATACTTCACGGATAAAGGTTCAAACGTTTGGGAGTTTGTACACCACATGTTTCCTTGAGGATCAAATTGAACGTCTCCGACTTCAATCCAATCGTCGTATACCGCCCTTCTCTGAAGGCTGCTGTTGGTTTCGTCATAAATGATCTCTAGGGTTCCTCCAACCATTTTTGCCAAACCTGTTTGCCAACCAGCAATATAGGTAACGCCTTTGTACTGATTGATAGCTACCGCGTCTTGAAAACCGTTGGCAATTAAGCCTGTCGAAATTGACCATTCATCAGACTTTAAGCTCGATATTTCTCTCTTATGCCAAGAGGGGTCCCAGTTTTCGTTAACAGAGCCATGAGCCAACCATATTTCATCCCCTAGATTTTTTATTTGAGTAACATCGGAGTGGTAAGGACCACTCGGAACAAAGATTTCTGTTTGGTTAAGATCTGTATACAACAAGCCCTGATATTCATCTGCAATCCAATAAGCGTCGTCTAGATGTAAACAAGCATTAAAGTCTGTCGGGGTCTTATCAAAAATGCCACTAGAAATGTATTCTTTTTGATTCAGGTTCTCATCAAAAACAGAAACCCCGAAACGTCTCGTTACAACCAGTTTTTGGCCTGAAGAGCTTATAAAGGTATTCGAATTCCCCTGATCAAACAATGCCCAATCTGATCCATCAAAAGAATAAATTATGTCGGTGTTGTAGGTCGTTCCTTTGAAATTGACGAAAAGCAAATCATTAAACGTTGTCAAAAGGTTGACCTTTAGATTCGAGGGCATATGAGCCTTTTGCCAAGCTCTATAATCGGATAAGTTCTTGGCGTTAACATTCGCGAAATAAAGCCCCATTTCGGTTGCAGCATAAATCCTGTCATTAACAATACTTGTCTGTAACACATTTATACGGGAGCCATTTTCTCCAATAAAATATGTTGAACTTACTTCTCTTTTGTCAAGGTTTAAGACGATGATTCCGAAGCCACATGACAAATATGCGCTTTGGGCAAATGTCTGAATGTGATTCACGCTTTTACTTCCAATCAATGAGGATCTTTTTAGGTCTGGAATATTGATTATTTCGCCGCCTTCTATGAAGTCAATATTCCCGTTTTCATAGCCAATAACCAGTCGAGTTCCATCGCTAGCGATTGAGCTGACACCTGAATCCGACAAACCACTTAGGGTGTTGAGCCTCATAATGCTTTGATCGCTTCGATCGTATACAAATATTGCTTTCTCTGTTGATGCGTATATTTTTTGATCGACAGCACACACATTCTTCACCTCTTTGTATGACAAATGATCACGCCAGTCTCCAATCTTCAAGCTTTGTGCCGTGGAATAGGCAAAACTCATAAGCCCCACAAAAAAAACAATTTTTCTCATCTGATAAATTTACCTCAAATATTAGAACGCGTCGCTTGTAAAAATAATATATTTGCTGATAATGGCTCCGTAGTTCAACTGGATAGAATATCAGATTTCGGCTCTGACGGTTGGGGGTTCGAATCCCTCCGGGGTCACTGCAGCTAAACCACCCTTTTTAGGGTGGTTTTTTTATCACTAAAAATCTGGCAATCATGCAATAACAATTCAAAGACAACAATTCATTTATCTATATTTGATTTGATTTAATTTATCAATACTTTTGTATAAACTAAATTAAATAATTATGAAATATATTGCATTGATATGCGTCCTATTAAACTCATCCTACGCCTTAGTATCACAAACCTTTTTTGACAATTTCGAAACCTACAAGATCGGCAGCCCGCTGTGCTTACAATCAGAGGGGGAGTGGACGACCAGCGATGGGACTCCTGGAGGAGATCAAGATGTGATTGTTACCGATGAGCAGTCATTCAGTGGAAACAAAAGCATCATGTTTACAAACACCTCTACCAGTGTTCTTTTGCCTTTTAACGTAAACACCGGTAAATGGGAGCTCTCATTTAAAATGCGAATTGATTCGGGTTATACGGGTAGCTTCAGAATAACTCATCGACCTATTGACGATGAAACAAATACAGCCTTCCAGGTCAACTTCACAGAAACAGGTGACGGCCTATTTAATGCCGCATACATGGTAATCCTTGATTTTTCTCACCCTGTAGCTGAATGGTTTGACGTTAGGCTTGAGGTAAATACAGATAACAATAGAGCGTATTTGTTTTTTAACGAAATCCCTGTGTTATGGCCTAGTGCATGGGCGTGGTGTTTGGGAGATCTTGCCCTAGACACAGCTTTAACAGCGCTACAGTTTAGTCATTACCCGGAAAACGAAGGGAAAATAAAATACTTCATTGATGATGTTGGTTTTCAACAAACAAACTTAAAGCTTGACGATACTGAAATGGTTATGAGGGTTCATCCAAACCCAACCAGAAATAAGCTTCTGGTTGATGCTTCTGGAACGAATGCAAGTTCTTGTGACGTATATTCTATTATTGGTTCTCATGTTCTTAAAAAAGCTGTTCATTCCGATAAGATTGAACTAGACTGTTCAAAATGGGACCCTGGCATATACTTTATTCATCTTCATGGAGATAAGAAAAGTTGGCAAAGTAAGTTTGTTGTAGAATGAGCTGTGTGTATTTTTCTTACTTTTACTAAACTTTTAACCCCCAGACAACCCATGAAGAGCGCTCACTTAATCCTTTCATTTTTACTTTTAGCCCCTATAGCTTGGAGTCAAGCCGTTGAAGATGCTTTTGACTCCTACAACAGTGGGGGGCTTGTTGGTGTCGAGTCTGAAGGGCTGTGGACTACATGGTACAACAACCCCGGAAGTTCCGAAGATGCGATGATTAGCAATGACAGAGCGCTAAGTTTACCCAACTCATTAAAAATTGAAACCAATGGTTCTGACACCATTGACGTTGTTTTACCGCTTGGAAACATCGCTTCGGGTATTTGGGAGCTGTCTTTCTGGATGCACATAGAGCAGGGGCATGGTGCATACTTCAACATATTGCATGCCTTTGAGCCGAGCGCATCAAATTGGGCCGCTCAATTTTGGTTTTCGAAAATAGGTTTTGGACACATGACTGTAGGAAGCGGTTCCCTTAACCACAACTTTACACACCCCAGAGGAAGGTGGTTTGAGGTTCTGATATCGGTAAACATAGAAACTGACCTAGCCCTATTAACTCTGGATGGGGAGGAGGTTGTCCATTGGACTTGGTCGGATGGATCGATGAATCAGACTCCGACAAAAAACTCAAATTTTGGAGCACTATGTTTTGTTTCCGCTGCTGAAGACGGCAGTGATCCTTTGTTTCATATCGATGATGTTTCTTTTCATTCAGAAGAAGTTGGCCTGGAAGATTTAAACGCCCAGATGAGAATCTATCCAAACCCAAGCAACGATTTTTTTTATTTAGAAAACATACCTGGGACAAGCGTTAAGGTATATGACCTTTTGGGGAATAGGTACTTTACAGAACAGACAGAACACACAAACACCCTCGTTGATGGCTCGGCGTGGAAAAAAGGGGTCTACCTTCTCAAGGTCTCACAAAAGAAGCAAGGAAGCAAGGTCAGGAAATTGATTTTAAAATAACCTTGAGTCATTTTTCGACCTCTCTAGACGAGCTCTTAGCTCGTTTTTAACAAAACCAATGCCGTTGGTCTTTATTTTTGATTCAGTCGCTTAAACTGCTTCTTTTAGGGCGTTTTTCGCTTTGGAAGCGAAAAAGGTTCCACGTGGAACTACCTACCCATATAAACAAGCAAAACAGAAATGTCTGCCGGGGATACTCCCGAAATTCTTCCGGCATGAGCAATCGTTCTCGGCCTAACAGCCACCAACTTTTGTTTTGCCTCAGAGGAAAGCGAAGCCAATTTGGCGTATTCGAAGTCAGACGGGATAGAAATATGCTCCAAACGAGTAATTTTTTCCGCATTTTCTTTTTCTCTATGGATGTATCCGTTGTATTTTATTTGAATTAAGGCTTGTTCAATGGCCTCTTTGTCTACGCCATTTTCTGACAAAAAATCAGCAACAGCCTTCAATTCGGAAACAGCCTTAAAATCAACTTGTGGGCGTGAAATGATTTTTATCAACTTCGTCTTCTGTGAGATCTTAGACGAATTCAATGCTTCCAGGATTGGATTAACCTCTTCCGGAATGGCGGATGTAATGGAAAAAAACTTTTTGATCTTATCTACATACCGCAGCTTCTCATTCAAGCGATCCAAGCGATCTTGTGTCGCAAGCCCCAAATCGAACCCCTTTTGAGTCAAGCGAATGTCCGCATTGTCCTGGCGAAGCAATATCCGATATTCGGCACGGGAGGTAAACATTCGGTAAGGCTCGTCCGTACCCTTGGTAATCAAATCATCAATCAGAACCCCAATGTATGCCTCAGATCGGCTCAAGACAAATGCAGGCTTTTTTTGAGAGCGAAGTGCCGCATTGATCCCCGCCATCAAACCTTGACAACCCGCCTCTTCATATCCGGTAGTCCCGTTGATTTGACCTGCGAAATACAAACCGCCAACAAGTTTTGTCTCGAGCGTATGCTGGAGCTGAGTCGGTGGGAAAAAATCGTATTCTATAGCGTAACCCGGTCGAAACATTTTGGCATTCTCAAAGCCGGGTATCTTTTGAAGGGCTTCCATTTGAACATCCTCAGGAAGAGAAGTAGAAAAGCCGTTTACATAAATTTCACACGTCTCCCAACCTTCCGGTTCAACAAAAATTTGATGCCTATTTTTATCGGCAAAACGAGTGATTTTGTCTTCAATGGATGGACAGTACCTTGGCCCTAAGCCCTGAATTCTTCCCTGGAACATGGGTGACTTCTCGAAGCCTGTTCGCAAAACTTCGTGAACCTCATCTGACGTATAGGTAATGTAACAAGACCGCTGCTTCTGAGGTTTTTTTGTAGGCATGTACGAAAAGCCAACAACATCTGCATCACCCGGCTGCTCCTCCATTTTAGAATAATCCAACGTTCTTCCATCCACGCGCGGGGGGGTTCCTGTCTTCATTCTACCCGACTCAAAACCTAAAGATTCCAGCTGTGCCGTAATTCCAACAGAGGGGCGTTCTGCGGCGCGTCCACCACCAAAATTCTTCTCTCCGATATGTATCAATCCGTTGAGAAAAGTACCGTTGGTTAGTATGACGCTTTTGGATCGAATTTCCAAACCTAAACTGGTTCGAACACCTTTAACAACGCCATCTTCAACCAACAAGCCCGCAACCATTTCCTGCCAAAAATCGAGCCCATCTATGCCTTCGAGAATCATCCTCCATTTTTTCGAAAAAAGCATTCGATCCGATTGGGCTCTGGGGCTCCACATGGCAGGACCCTTGGATTGATTTAGCATCTTAAACTGAATCATGGTTTCATCAGTAACCAAAGCGGAGTAGCCTCCAAGCGCATCTATTTCGCGTACAATCTGACCTTTCGCAACACCACCCATAGCGGGGTTACAGGACATCTGCGCGATGGTGTCCATGTTCATGGTTGCCAAAAGAGTCTTGGCTCCGAGATTTGCTGCCGCCGCCGCTGCCTCACAACCTGCGTGGCCTGCACCCACAACAATCACATCGTATTCTTCTTGAAACATAAGCATTGTTCCACGTGGAACGTTTTAATTGACTGAAAAACAGCTGTTTACTTAAAAAACAGCTTCTCGCTTGTAAATCAGTGTTTTAGGCCCGTAAAGATAGGTAATAATTCTCTTTATTACGCATTTCGGCTGCTTCTGATGTCGTTTTATCCTTGTAACCACAAAGATGAAGTAGCCCGTGGACAAGCACGCGATTCATTTCTTCAACAAATGATTCGCTGTAGGTTTTTGAGTTCTCTAAAACTCTTTCAACGCTCACGTATACATCACCAATCAATGTGTCTCCAACACCATAATCAAACGTAATAATGTCTGTATAATCATCGTGGCTCAAGAACTCCAAGTTTATCTTGTGCAAATACGTGTCGTCACAGAAGATGTAATTGATTTCTTCAGGAAGCTTTCCTTCTTCCTTTGCAACAGCAGAAAGCCACAGAACATAAGTCTCGGGGTTTGTCTGTCGGAAGTCGCACTCTGAATGAAATTTGATTTTGGGCTCTTGCATTAGTCTTCGTCTAACTTTTGAAAATACTCGTTGACCTTTTCCTTAAAGTAAGGTTTTAACTCCGGTGGAATCGTCTTTAAAAGCTCTGCTTGCTTGAGCTTGTTTTTCTGATATTCTTCCCGTAAATTCTTTACATGGTGAGGAAGTTGCTTGGCTTCTTTGGCTTCTCTTTCTTCCTCCTTTCCTCGCTCTTGTTCCGCAAGGTCTGCCTCCAAGAGCTTTTGGATAATTTTGTTTTGGCGGTCTATGGTTTCTTGTGAAATATTGTTATCAGAGAGGTCATCTTCCGTCTTCTCCATTTGAAGAATTGCGTCCCGCAAACCCTCTAAACTTTTATTCTCGGAGCCCTCCATCTTGTCAGCCATTTTTTCAAGCTGACGCCTGATCATCTCTTGGCGGCGCATCATTTTTGCGAGACCTTTTGACCTTGAACCGTTTGGCTTTTGACCCGAAAGATCTTGTTTCCCGTTTTTCATTTGCTCCAACTGTTGCTTCAACGACTCCTGCATTTTTTTCAAGTCTCCCGGAGAGGGTTTTGTGGGTCCGGGTTTGTTACATTGTTGGTCGCCCGGCATCCCCTGCCCGGCATCCTGCTGCATTGCGTGTAAAATGTCTGTCAACATTAAAGCTAGATTGTTCGCTGAGGTCATGACCAGTTGCTGACGGGTTAGGGCCTTTTTGGTTTCCCGCTCAGACATGTGATCAAGGGACTTTTTAATGTTCTCACTGATCGCGTTAATTTCTCTATTTACGGTCGCTTTTATCTGTGATTGTCGCCTGCTTAAAGCGTAAAGAGAGTCTTCTAACACCTTAGAGTCGTCACTTAGTTTGTTTTGCCAATGTATGATTGAAACATAATTGGGGTCGTTCTTCTGGGTTTCAGACAAGTCAACCAAAAGGGCCTCTTCCTCCAATGAAAGATCAATTAAGTTCTCCAAAATTTGCCTCAGAACAGCCATATCCTCTGGGGGTGAATTCTCCTCTCCTCCACCTTGAGCCTCTTTTAGCTTACTTAGCATCATTTCAATCGACTCCAAACTCTCTTTCTGTGACTGAGCGGCCTTTTTCAACTTGTCTTTGGTTAGGTTTTCTAGAGACTCCTGTTGTTTCTCCTGAACCCGTTGCTCAAGATCTTTGGTGTCGCTGAGGTTTTCTTTGTTTTCCAAAGCATCATTTTGTTCTCGCAAAGCCTCTAGCTCTTCTGATAGTTTTTTGAAAGAATCATTTATTTTCTTTTGCTTCTCTGCAATCTCCAGAGGATCTTCTGTACGTTCATTTGTCGCATTATTTAAGGCGGCTTGTTCCTCTTTAATTTTCTGCATCTGATCAACGGCATTGTCAAGCGCCTGGTCAAACTCAAATTTCTTAAGCATTTCTAAATTCCTGTCGAGCTCCTTTTCGAGGTCCTCATTGCTCATTTGAAGGTCTTCCAGCTTCTCCATCCATTCCTCTGAATTCATATCCTCCATGAGCTGATCCATTTCATTGAAAAGCGCCCTCATTTCGTCAGACATCAACTCATCCATCAACTCCTCAAGTTGATTTTGTTTTTCTAAGATCCTCTTGTCTTGCTCTGTGAACTCCTTCATCAGCGTGTTTTTCTCTTTATTCCTAAGAGAAATCTGCTCAATGTTTTTTTCTAACTTTTTTTGTTTTTCAAGAACCTCATTAAACATTTGCTTGTCCTCCCAGGAGAGCTCTTCCTTCTGCAACAATTTCTTTTTAAGGTCTCTAAAATCTTTCTGTAGTTCTTTTGCAAGCTCTACGTTTTCACCCAGTTGCTCTTTTAAGCTTTCTGACTTTTCTTCATAAGCATCCTTAATCTCATCGGTCGTTGGGGCCTGAAACTCAAAAGTCTTGCTCTTAGACTTTTTTGATCCATTGATCTCGTCATTATCGAAAACCTCAAAATAATACTCAATCAATTCATCCTCCGAAAAGTCAACAGAAAGCAGGTCAAGCACAAAAAAGAAGTTTGACTGCTTAAGGTTTTTGTTAATCTCAATGGGAATGATGCTGTCTCTCGGGTGATTTTGCCTTATTATGACAAATTGTAATTTTTCTAAACCATAATCATCGCTCACTTGTCCGTTAAAGTATCTTAACCTCAGTAAGGTCGAATCTAATGATTGAGTGGCGTCAACAATGGGGTAAGCATCTTTAACGACCTTTAAGTTGTAACTCACAGAGTCTTTCGTTGCAACGTGCTTGTTAAAGGGTAAAAAGGTGTAGCGCAACGACTGATTGGCTTTTCTGAGAAAAGAAAACTTGTTGGGGTTGTTTTTCTTAAGGTTTTGATGCTGAAGCCCCCAAACGGACTCAATGGAGTCGGTGTTTTCTGTCGTTAAATCCCAACGCATCCAGGTCCCTTCTGGCACCGTAACACCGCCCACATTCGCGATCACCTCATCGCGTCTTTCTGTGTAGCTGGGGTAGTCTAGTGTAAGTTCGAAATTGACCAGAGATGGGGCCGGAAAAACATTCACTAAATACTGCCTTGAAAATCTTTCGCCGGCCTTAATTGTAAAGTTTTGATTCTTTTGAAGGTTTCTAAAGCGGTATTCAAAGGTGTGATTGGGCATTCTTCTCATTTTGATGGGAAGACCTTTAAGCTCTAAGAAAGCGTCATCCGGAATCGCTTCACCTGTAAATTGTATGCGAAACAAAAAATCTTGATGTTGAACACATTCAAGCACCTCATTAAGAACAGTTATTTGAAACGGATTGGGAGGAATATACTCTGTTTGATAATCTATAATTCTAGCCGAACTCTCGGTCAAGATCGTTTCTCTACCCGACAAATAAAGTGACAGCACAACAACCGCAGGAACGGTCAAGTACTTTACAAACCGCTTGTTTTCAAAAAAATCTACCGCTTTTAAAAAGGGGATGGGTCTCAATGCTGCAGCCTTTTGCTTGATGCTGGCTTCGAGCAGGGCCGTATTGCTTGACCTCTGGATTTTGAGCTGCAAAACATTTTGCAGCTTGTCATCAACTTCAGGAAAGTGCTTGCCAATTAATTCCGCCGCCTCAGCATCAGTCAACTGCTTACTCAGCTTTAACAGTCTAAAGGCAGGGGAAAGGACAAAAAACGCAAATAACGTCAAAGAAGACGCCAAGAAAAGCCAAAAGATAAAAGCTCGGGGCTCTGGTCCAAAATTACCGAAGTGCTCGAGAGTCGCAAAAGAAATGAATCCCATTGAAACGATGCCAAAACAAAGGATTAACCCCCGAATTAACTTGTTCTGGTAATATTTCTTCACAAAGGCTCTTAGCTTCTTTGTTATGAGTGCATAATCGTCCTGCATAGGACAAAAATACATTATTCTCTTTAGTTGTTTGCCGGTATCGAATCGTTCTTAACGTCTTTGTTTATAATTTAGAAAGAGGGTTCGAGTCATCCCCTCAAAAAACAACATGGCAATTTTCAACTTTTATTCATAAATGTTCAACTTATTAATTCGTAATTTCGCAAATTAAATTGTGGCTAAAAAAATGGAACAAAGACGCGTTAGAGTAAGATTTGCACCCAGCCCAACAGGGCCTTTGCACATGGGTGGTGTAAGAACAGCACTTTACAATTACCTGTTTGCCAAAAAGCATGGTGGTGATTTTTTGCTCCGTATCGAAGATACCGACCGAAGTCGCTATGTTTCCGGTGCGGAACAATATATTGTTGACGCTTTAGCTTGGTGTCAGATGGGTATAGACGAAGGCGCCTCTGTAGGAGGGGAAAATGGACCGTACCGACAGTCTGAAAGAAAACCAATGTACAAGCAATACGCAGATCAATTGATTGAGTCTGGGTATGCCTACTATGCTTTTGACACTCCTGAAGAGCTCAATGAAATGCGTGAACGAATGAAATCTGCAGGCGTAGCCTCACCACAATACAACGCCGTCACAAGAAGCGGTATGAAAAACTCTTTAACGCTTCCTGCAGAGGAGGTTCAAAAGCGTTTGAACGCAAATGAAAAGCATGTAATTCGAATAAAGATGCCTCGTAACGAGGATGTGAAGTTTGAAGACGTTATCCGCGGTTGGGTTAGTGTAAACACGAATAATTTAGACGACAAGGTGCTGTTTAAGTCCGACGGCATGCCCACGTACCACTTAGCGAATGTGGTGGATGATTACCTCATGAACATCTCTCACGTCATTCGGGGAGAAGAGTGGCTTCCTTCGGCACCTCTTCATGTATTGCTTTATCAATACTTGGGTTGGGATACACACATGCCCAAGTTCGCTCACTTACCTTTAATACTGAGGCCTGACGGAAATGGAAAGCTCTCCAAGAGAGATGGTGATCGGTTGGGCTTTCCAGTATTTCCAACCAATTGGACCAACCCAGAGACGGGGGAAAAATCATCGGGCTACCGAGAAAGAGGCTACTACCCTGAGGCTTTCAACAATATGTTGGCGTTTTTGGGCTGGAACCCCGGAACAACTAAAGAACTTTTTACAATGGACGAACTCATTGAATCGTTTTCTTTGGATCGAGTAGGCCGGGCAGGAGCAAAGTTTGACTTTGACAAAACAAACTGGTTTAACCAGCAATACCTGAGAAAGCAAAGTGGGGAGGAGCTTGCACCACAATTAAAACCCCTACTTGCAGAGGTTGGTCTTGTAGCTGATGACTCATATGTCGCAAACGTTTGTGAGCTAATGAAAGAGCGAGCCACGTTTGTAAAAGACATCCTAAAAGAGGGGCGATACTTCTTTGAGGCTCCAACCTCTTATGACGAGAAAACGATTAAGAAAAAATGGAAAGAAAGCACGCCAGAAATCATTACAGAACTAAGAGATTTACTCGGATCGCTAAATTCTTTTGACCCTGAAAGTATCGGTGCCTGCTTCAAGATTTTTTTGGAAGAAAAGGGTTTAGGTTTTGGGGCGGTAATGCCTGGTTTTAGAGTTTCCGTAACGGGCTTAGGTGCGGGAGCTTCTATGAACGAAATTGCAGCTCTGTTGGGAAAGGATGAGGTTCTAAAAAGAATCAACATCGCGTTGAAAACAATAAAAAAATAAGTTTTGGGAATTATTCGTGTTGAAGACATTCGCTGTTATGCATTCCATGGTTGCATGGAGGAGGAGGGCGTGATTGGGACAAACTTTAGTGTTAACGTAGAGGTCGAGGCAGATCTTTCTGTTTCAGCAAAAACAGATGATCTGTCTGAAACTATTGACTATGTTACTGTTAGCAAGATTGTGCAGGATGAAATGGCGCTTCGCTCTAAATTAATTGAACACGTCGGTCAGAGAATACTCGATCGATTGATGCGTGAGTTTCCTTCCGTACAAAGGTCTAAAGTTTTGGTTGTCAAACACAACGCTCCAATACAAGGTGATGTTAAACGGGTGTCCGTTGAACTCGAAGCACAAAGGTAGGCCTCAAATTCTCCTTATATTCTTTGCGAGTGCAGGTGAAATTGTTACTTTTGCTAACCCATCAACGGTCGGATGGCTGAGAGGCTTAGGCAGCGGTCTGCAAAACCGTCTACACCGGTTCGAATCCGGTTCCGACCTCTAAAAAACCCAAGTGAATAACTTGGGTTTTTTTTACGCTCTTATTAGGATGTTATCCAGCGAAATAGCAATTATTGTTTCCCGAATCCTGAACAACTTTACGGGACTTTTTTTGGCACACTCTTACTTGAGGCTCATTAAAAAGTTCTGAATTCTTTTCTCTAAAACAAAATCAGTCAATTTTAATCGGTATTTGATTCTCAAATAGCGCAGTAAGACATCTGTACGATTCAGTTTTCCTTTTTCATTTGCTTTTTGCAACACATTTGTAATTAAGTCAGACATAACATGAGGGATTATTTGTTTAATATTTAATTTATACACATAAAGTTAGCACATAATAAGCACGTAGCTTTATACATAACGTAAATATTTAAAAATTATGATGTACATCTTAATCAATCTAAAGTGGCTAAGCGTTTTACGCTACTTCTATTTCGGATAATCACGATGTAATTACTATAAACGGCTTTTAGTTCTTGGTTGAATTGGTACAGCGGCAACAGCACCAATCGTTTTGGGGCTCGCTTACATCGTGTTTGTAATCGTCTAAATTTACAACACGTGCTAAAAATTCTTTGACCGGTTTTTTAGACCGTAATTGTCAATGAAAATGTCTATCCTTGTACATATGCAACCTGCTCCTTTCAAAATATACAGTGCCTCAGCCGGCTCCGGAAAAACCTTCACGCTAGTCAAAGAATATTTAAAGGTTTGTTTAAAGTCGAACTCCCCTAAGAAGTTCATCGAAATATTGGCCATAACTTTCACGAACAAAGCGGCTTCGGAGATGAAGAACCGCGTTTTAATGAGCTTGAAGGCGTTTTCCGACCCCGAAAACGCGGAACAAACTGAGCTTCAAATGATGGATCTCATTTCTTCTGAGACGGGTTTGAATAAAACCATCTTGCAAAATCGCTCTCAATTGATCTTTGAAAACATCCTTCATCAATATTCGCGTTTTTCTGTTGGAACCATTGATAAGTTTACCCATAGAGTCTTAAAAACCTTTGCGCAAGACATTGATCTTCCGGGTAATTTTGAAGTAGAGTTAGAGCAATCCTTACTACTAAAACAATCGGTAGACCTGCTCATTAATCGAGCGGGAGAAGATGAAAAGCTAACAAAGCTGTTTGTGAAATTTATTCAATCCAAAACAGACGATGATAAAAGCTGGTTGATTGAAAACGACTTTTACAGTGTTGCCGAAGAGCTCCTCAAAGAGCGTGGTCAAGATCACTGTGAAAAGTTAAAAAGCCTTAGTCTAGGCGCCCTATTTGACTTAAAAAAAGAACTTGAGAATTACATCCAGAGTGTTGATGGTCAGCTCTCTAAAGTGGGTTCGGATTTTTCGAAATATTGCAACAAAAATGAGATTGAGTTGAGTTGGATTGCTGGTGGCGCAAGAAGTGGTTTGCCAAAATATTTTAATTACCTAGAAAATAAAGCTTGGGAGAAATACACGCCCTCCAACACGAATCAACGTAATTTTGAGAAAGATGATTGGTCTGCTGGAAGCGCTCCTAGCGATGCTTTAGCAAAAATAAGAGCTCTCAAAGAGCGGTTTTACCCCTTGGTTGATCGCTGTTTAAAAACCCTCGAAAAGGAATATCCAAAATACGTCTATTTTAAATTAATCGATCGCAATTTATATTCTGTAGGCGTATTGCAAGAAATTGCCAAAGAAATGCAGCGAATAAAAGATCAAAACAACATTGTTCCTATTGGTGAGTTCAATAAAAAAATTGCTGATGTACTACAAAATGAAGAGGGAAGCTTTATCTATGAAAGGTTGGGAGATCGTTACTCAAATTACTTTATAGATGAATTTCAAGACACGTCTACGCTTCAATGGAGTAATTTAATTCCGCTCATTGAAAATGCAATCGCTGACGGTCAAAGACCTGGGTCTGCGATGATTGTGGGCGATGCAAAGCAAGCCATCTACCGATGGAGGGGAGGGGACGTAGACCAATTCCTAAGGCTGCAAAATTTTGCAACAAATAACAAAGGTTATAGCGCCTATAAAATGGAGCACTTGACCCTAGGAAAGAATTACCGATCTAAGGCCGAAGTTGTTCAGTTCAACAACGAGTTGTTTTCTTCCATAGCCCGACAAATACCAACGTCTAAATACCGTCCTCTTTTTGAAAATCTGAACGCTGAAGAATTTAAAGGTGATGGAGGTTGTGTGGAGTTGGAATATATTGAAGGCGGGGAGCAGCACGATGAACGACAGTTGCTGAGAACCTTGCAGACGGTACGAGAACTGTATCAGGAGGGTTTTTCTTACGGAGACGTCTGCATTTTGACTCGAACAAAAGTAAAAGGGGCGTTGATCGTAAAAATGCTCTCAGAAGAAAATATTCCTGTAATTTCCTCTGAATCACTCTTATTGGAACAGTCTACAGAGATCCGGTTTGTGCTTAACTTCCTTCGCTTTATAGGTGATACTAAGCACCCTCAATACCGATTCAAAATAATTGAATTTTTAGCCGCCCAACGGGGGGTGAAAAACAAGCAGCACATCAGTAGTGAGGAGGTAAGTGAAATGTGCAAAAAATCGCCAGGACGTTTTTTATCGTTTATAGCCCTATACATTCCCGACTTCAATGTAGATAAATGGCGCAGATTTTCACTACTTAACTTGTGTCATAAAATCACACAATCCTTTCAGCTTGAAAAAACAGCCTCTGCTTATGTGCCCTTTTTTTTAGACGTTGTTTTGGAGTTTAGCAACAAACACGCCCAAGACTTGTATGGGTTTTTAAACTATTGGGAAGAGCGAGCGGGAAAGCTTTCGGTTGCTGTCCCTGAGCAGGTCAACGCTGTTCAAGTAATGACCATTCACAAATCTAAGGGTTTAGAGTTTCCTGCAGTGATTTTTCCTTTTGCCAACTGGGATGCAACAACAGAGCGTGATGCAAAATCTTGGATTGAAATCAATGAGCCCGAATTAAAAGGTTTGTCAAGTGCTCTAATCCCCTTGAGTAGTAAACTTAATCTGGGTAACAAAAAACTACAGTCGTTGTACGAAGAGCATAAAACTAAGGTTGTACTAGACAACTTAAACATGCTATATGTTGCGCTCACCAGACCTAAATCCAGATTACATATTTTTACTTCAAATAAAGAAAAAAAGAAAAACTTAAATCTTTATTTTGATACGTACCTCAAAGATAAAGGTCTTTGGGTGGATGGTAAAAAGAAGTATGTTCTTGGCAAAAGATTGGTCCAGAAAAACAAAAACACAGCCGAAAACAATTACATAAAAACCGTTGAACCTTTAAAGGATCTGGGTGGGCTTAAGATAAGTAGAGAGTCGCCTAAAATGTGGGACGTAAAAAATCCAGAAGGGGGTTCTGATAAAGGTCGGAAGGTTCACGAAGTGTTGTCGTATATCAAAGAGCGCAAGGATCTTGGCGGCGCAATTAAAAGAGCAATTCGTGAGGGTTTAATTTCTAATCTTGAAAAAGAAGAGATTGAGGTCCTCGTAAAGCGGTTGATTGAACACCCGAAGATGGAGCGTTACTTTTACCCGGGGTTAACCGTTAAAAATGAAGAGGATATACTTCTTCGTAATGCCAAGGTTCTAAGGCCAGACCGACTGGTTTTTGACGGGGAGGGTGTAACGGTTATAGACTATAAAACAGGTCGTGTTCTTGACCAACACACAGAGCAAGTTTTAAGTTACAAATCTACTCTTGAAGAAATGGGTTACCAAGTAAAGTGTTGTGTTTTGGCTTATGTGAATGATGAGGGAGTAACAGTAAAACAAATTTAGCGTGGACAAATTTATTACTAAAATCGCTCGCCAGATATACCATGATAAAGGCGCGCAGCTTGAAAACCTTATTGTAATCATGCCGAGCAAACGCGCAGGAACTTTTTTCAAAAAAGCTCTTGCCGAATGTAGCGATGCTCCTGTCTGGGTGCCAAAAATATACGCGATTGAAGAATGGTTAGAGGAGCTTTCTGAATTATCTATCGCTGGAAAAACACAGCTGCTTTTTGAAATGTACGTTTCTTATCTAAAGGTTGTCCCAAAAAAGGATTGCGATTCGTTTGAGCGTTTTTTGAAATGGGCGCCAACACTTCTCAAAGACTTCAATGATATTGACGCTTATCTCGAAAACCCCCAGAAGCTCTTTGACTACATTCATGAAGTGAAAAAAATTGAATCTTGGTCGCCTAATGGTGCTCAACCGAGCAGTATGGTTTCTGAGTATATTCATTTCTGGGAACTTATGGGTGCTCTTTTTGTTGAATTTAAAACTCAACTAGAAAAGAAAAACATTGCCTTTCAGGGCATGGCATACCGAAAGGCTGCGAATCAAATTTCAAGCTGGGTTGCAAAAAACACACCTAAAAAAGGCTCCATCTGTTACATCGGTTTTAACGCAATGAACCCTTGCGAAACGCATATTATGAAAACGCTGCTTTCAGAGGGTTCGGCTGAAGTATTTTGGGACGCAGACAGCTACTACTTGTATGACAAAAAGCAAGAGGCTGGAAAATATTTAAGGAAATATAAAAATTGGTCTGAATTTCAAAACCGTGACTTTAATTGGGTTCACTCTGAATTAACCAAGCAAAAAAAAATAAGAGTCTTCGGGGTCCCAAAAACGATTGCCCAAGCACAGTTAGCGGGCTCTATTTTAAATGATTTTTACACCAACACAGAAACCGCTACTCATAAAGATGTTGCCCTAGTTCTTGCTGATGAAACCCTGCTTAGTCCGGTGTTGGAATACCTTCCTCGTTCGACAGATAAAGTAAACGTCACCATGGGTAATGCGTTAAAAAATGTACACATGTATGCTTTTTTTAACTCGGTCTTTCATTTACACTTAAATAGAGAGCGTTTGCATGTTGATCAAGGACTTTTTTATTACAAAGACTTATATAAGATTTGGCAACACCCCGCCTTTCAGTGTTCAAAAAGCGATGCTTCTATTGAAAAAATAAAAGATGCAATGCGGGATAAAAACCTCTCTTTTGTTTCTTTAGAGAACGTTTATTCCTATTGTGACTTGAATTTTCTTCCTTGGGCGGAGTCTCTTATGAAGCACGACGACTCAAACGTTTTTGGGTTTATTGACAACCTTCTAAACCTAATCGAATTAATTAAATGTGAGCTTGTAAGCCAAAAAAAAGGTGGGCTTGTTTTACTTGAAGAGCTTTTTGCTTTCACAAAACTATTTAACCAAATTAAAACCTTACAAGATGAGTACGGATTCATTACGGAACTGAAAACACTTTACCACCTGTTTCAGCAATGCGCAAGAATAGAGACGATGTCTTTTTACGGAGAACCTCTCTCTGGTCTACAAATAATGGGAATGTTAGAAACGCGTAATCTTGATTTTGAGAACGTGATTCTTCTTTCTGTTAATGAGGGGTTTTTACCCTCCGGAAAAACAGAAAATTCTTACATTCCGTTTGATATACGTAAAGAATTTAATTTGCCTACGTATGAAGATATGGATGCTGTTTTTGCTTACCACTTTTACCGACTGGCTCAACGATGTAAGTCGCTTACTTTAATTTACAACACCGAATCTGACGCGCTAGGTTCGGGCGAGAAAAGTAGGTATATCGCACAGATGGAAAATGAACTTGTGGCTGCATGCCCAGAAATCGATTATCGTGAACAGATTTTATCTCACGAAATACAAAAGGTCATCCCACGAGAGTTTAGTATTGAAAAAGATGCTTTTGTTTTATCACGCTTGAAAGATATTGCAACCAATAAAGGGTTTTCTCCGTCATCGTTAAACACATACAAAAAGTGCCCACTGCAATTTTATTATGAAAAAGTGTTGCGTATTAAAAACCCAAACAGTATTGAGGAAACGATAGAGGCAAGTACACTGGGAACAATTATTCATCGAGCACTTGAAGATTTTTACCTTCCTTTTGTGGGTGAAAAAATTAAATCTGAAGATTTAAAAACAATGCGTCTACAAATACGCTCAAAACTTGAACTTTTATTTTCTGAGGAGTTTAAAAATGACTCCTTTTCTCGAGGGAAAAACAAGCTCATTTTTACTGTGGCAGAACAGTTTTTAAACGCTTTTATCAAACAGGAGGAGGTTTTTATACGTGCTGGAAAAACGGTAGATATCATCGGTTTGGAAGAAGATCTAGCAACCGAAATTACTTTGGAGGATTTCAACTTTTCTGTCAAACTTATTGGTAATGCAGACCGTATTGATAAGGTTAATGGTTGCACACGTATAATCGATTACAAAACCGGAAAAGTCGAGTTGCGAGAAGTCCAATCGGATGAAATGTTAAAACTAACTCGTGATGATAGGTGTCACAAGGGTTTTCAGCTGTTTTTGTATGCATACATGTATAATAAGATGCACCCCAAGCAAAAACCATTAGAAGCGGGTATCATAAGCTTTAGGGCCCTTAAAGGTGGTTTTCTTAAAGCAGGAATAAAATTAAACAAAAAAGTAAATAGCGATTTCGATGATGATTTGTTAGACCCGTTTGAATCTGAACTTAAATCCCTCATAAAAGAAATATTTGATCCTTCCGTTCCTTTTAGTCATTCGGAAAGAGAAGAATATTGCCGCTTTTGTGATCCTGAAAAGTTTAGACCATAATTTTAAGAACACGATATTTTACGAACTCTTTCTTCGTGTCTTCCCCCTTCAAATGCTGTGTTCAGGAATATAGATGTTATTTCTTTTACTTCTTCAAAAGAAATAAAACGTGCGGGCATTGTTAAAACGTTTGCATTGTTGTGTAACCTAGCTAATTCAGCTATTTCTTTGTTCCAACAGAGGGCGGATCTTATTGCTTGGTGTTTGTTCGCACTCATATTTATTCCATTACCGCTACCACAAAATAGAACACCTAATTCTACTTGTTCCGTAGAGACCTTTTCTGACAATGCGTGGGCATAATCAGGATAATCTACGCGTTCTTCATTATAAGGTCCTAGATCTAATATATTGTGTCCCTCACTTTTTAAGTAAGCGACCAGGCGGCTCTTATAGTCTACGCCTGCATGGTCTGAAGCAATTGCAATTGTCATCTTTTTTTTTTCAAATTTAAGATTTCTACTTGTTTTTTCCTTTGTAAACAATTAATAATTTGATTGTTAATTTAACTTCTAATTACTTGATTTTCAATTCTTAGTTATGAACAAATAAAACTTACTAATTTTTTTTTTCGTTGATCCTTTACAAAAACTTTTTGTTGCTTTTTTTATTCTTTTTACTAATGGTCTATTTATGTGAATATGTCAAGCTTATTTTTTAAATAGTTATTGTACCTTATTTAAGTATTCAACCATCTTTCTAACATAAAAATTAAAAACTTTTTACAACTAAATTTAATAAAACTACACATAAAATGTTTTATTAGTATTTAATTTAAATAATTTATTATGAGATATTTAACCTGTTCATATGTTTTATTATTATGTTAATTAGTATTCATAAAACACTTATCCTATAGATATGTTTAAATATTATACAACCTTTCAACAGGCTATTATAATTAATATATATTATTTTTAATTTTTAAAAAAAAAGTATTATTATATATATGTTAAACAATTGTAAATCTCTTTTTGTGTTTTTGTAACTGCGTTTTTAAATTATAGATTCACATTGCATTAATAAATTTGATTAATTTAGTGCTTTGAAAAAACAAAGACATAGAAAAAATAGATATGAGAAAATATGTTCTGTTAATAATCGCTATAGCAGCTTTTATAATTAGCCCAAACGTAGAAGCCCAAACTTTAAAAGGAAAATTTTTTGTAGCTAACCAGGCAGGAAAGCAGCTTAATTTATTCAGAACAGAGGGTAGTTATAAATATAAAATAGATAGCACTCAAGTAAAAGCTGACGGTTCTTTTTCTTTTAACAAAAAAGAAAGAGCATTAGGTTATTACAAATTATCGTTGTTGAATGATAATAATATAATTGAAGTCATATTGAACCCTGAAGAAAGAGTTGTTGATTTAAAATTCACACAACCTTTTTTAGAAAGGGGTGTACAAGTGTTAGCATCAGAAGAAAACAAAGCTTATTGGCAGTTTAAAAAGAAAGATATAGCCGTTAAGAAAAAAAGGAAAGCTATACAGAAACAGAGAGGGCAGTTTAAGGCTCAAGGAAATACACTCAAGGTAAATGAACTAACCAACCAGTTAGAGCAATTAGAGAAAGAGCTCTTTACTTTCACTGAGGGAATCATTAAAAACAAACCAAATACTTTTTTTGCCACAGCAAAACGGGCAAGTAAAACATC
>DLQO01000066.1:4008-4286 GCA_002478765.1 Flavobacteriales bacterium UBA7430 | reverse complement strand
GCAACAATTGATTGTGCAACAAAATCAAAAGAATAACCTAAATCGTAAACATCACTACCATCGATTAAATTCACTGTAATAGACTCTCCCTCTGCTGCTCCATCCAAAGCGGGAGTAAAAGTATCATCTCCCCATACGGCAAGGCTGGTTTGAGTCGTCGAAACGTCCGTAGAACCCACGGTAAGACCTCCTGGAGTAATGGCAACCAAATAAACTCCTTCAGACTGGATGCCCAATGAAGACACAAAAGCATCTGTAAGCATCATTGTCATGTTTGA
>DLQO01000066.1:3771-3947 GCA_002478765.1 Flavobacteriales bacterium UBA7430 | reverse complement strand
TCGGTAGCCTCAGAATTATAATTGACCGCAGAGGCATCTGTACATCCAGAAACAGCAGGCGCACAATCTAAAGCTACAGATCCTGCAGAAGTTTGAGCAACAAAACTGTTTGCCACGAAAGAAATGGAGCTTGGCATCTGAACATCATACAAGGATTCGCCATCCACCAACTGAAA
>DLQO01000066.1:0-3580 GCA_002478765.1 Flavobacteriales bacterium UBA7430 | reverse complement strand
AACATCACCGTCATGTTCGACCCTGTGTTGCCCGTGAAAGGTTGGGGCAAATCGCACTGGGCTGTCAAAAGCTTTGGCAAGCAAAAAAGAGCAATGAGGAGTGTATGTAGTATCTTATTTTTCATATCCTAGGGGGCATTAAATCTTGGTGAAATCTTCTATAGGGGGAATTATTTCTTGAGTTGACTTACAGGCTTGAGGTTGTCATTCACTGACAACTTCATACCCAAAACGGCTGAAGCACCATCCTTGATGTAAATCGACATCAGAGGTCTTTGGTAAGAGGATTCAATTTCATAAATCATGTTGTCACTTTTCTGAGCCAACCAAATCATCTTCTCACCCATCTCCATTCCATTATCAGTTCCAGTTGGGTATTGCCCCCAGACAGGGAGCATGTTAAAGTCGTTTGCTTTCCACGTTAATGAACCTGCACATTTGTAATTCTCATCGTTGTCTGTAAAGAAAACGCCAACTAAATCTCCCGTTTCTAAAGAATCTCCATGAAAGCCTAAAACCATATCGGAAGGAAGTGAGTCTAATTTTTGCAGTTCTTTGATGACAGGATGCCACATAGGCAGAACTAAAACGGAATGATTTGGACCGGTTCTTTCAAATGAAAAATCGATAGCTTGCTGAGCGTAAGCCTCTGTTTTTGAACAAACAAAGAGGGATAAGGCGAAAAAAGCCAATATAGTGCAATAAAATATTTTCATGGTTGAGGGGGTAAAATTAACCTATTACGATGCTAATATAATGTTTTTATAGCATTCTACACCTATATAAACCATGTTAATTTACTAGTATAATTACCTATATTTATACATACATAAAGACAAACCCGAATTACACAAAAAAAAAGGGCGTTGAAAGTATGAAAAAAACACTTAGTTTAGCAGTCGAAAAATAGAGTTTGAAGAAAATCAAAAACATACTTATTGCAACGGCAATACTTGCACTCCTAGACGCAAACGCGCAGAACGTCGAGCTGACAAAATCGTTTGTGGGTAACAGTGAAAAATCGGAGATTATTAGCTTCACCCCTCAAGATGAAATTTTATTAAGCGGAGACTTTTCTGGATACCTCAACTATTGGGACATCCCTAACGAGGCATTAATAAGTTCTAAAAGAGCTCATTTTGGGAAAATAAATAGAATAGAATTCTCGGAAAATGGAGAGTATTTTTTAACCTATTCTTCGGACGACAAAAAGGTTAAAATTTGGAATTTTGCAGCGCAGGATACGCTCATCAATTTTCACATAGAAACCACGCCTCATTTTGCCATATTTTACGATCAAAACTCAGCCCTAATTGGGGATGAGAATGGCACCATTTTTCACAAAGACTTTTACGACACAGAAAAAGACTCAGTGATTTACAAAAACTCAACGGTGGTAGACGATGCGGTGTTTAATAAAATAAAAAATGAGCTCGTTATTACCACGAAAAGTCTGATAAACATTATCGACTTAAACAAGCCAAATAAACCGCGTTTTTCAATTGAAAATTCTTACTCAAGTAACTTCGTGAAAACGCAGTATTATTCCCCCGAAATACTGATGACTTGGAGCCAAAATGGGATTGTTTCTTTTTGGGACATTAATGAGAAAAAATTGATTCGAGAATTGCGAGCAAAAAATGATTTTCACGAGCTTTCGATCAATCAATACAGTAAGGTTTTGCTAACAGGTTACTACAAAGACAAAGCTTTATTGTTTGATTTGCAAAACATTGATCTCGAACAAGAATTAGACGAAAACATTCAACTCGTAAATACTTATTTAACAAATGATTACAAGCGGTTTATGATCAGCTCAAGCGAACAAGGCAGACACCGACTCATGCGCGTAAAAGGGGGTGATGCTATCAAACCACTTTCTTTACAAAAAAGAACCATAGAAATTCAAAAAGTAATCACGGTAAATGCAAGAATATTAAGACTTTCTGTTTGGGATAACGAAAAAGTAGATGGAGATAAAATATCACTCAGCCTCAATGGCAAATGGATTATTCGCAACTATGAAATCATCAAAGACAAACGACATTTCGAAATTGAGCTTGTAAAAGGTCAGGTAAATCAACTCGTTTTTTTTGCAGAAAACCTAGGTAGAATACCACCCAACACCTCAGCAATTAACATCCAATACGAAGGCTATAACAAGACCCACATCATGCGCTCCAACATGGAGAAAAGTGGCTCCATCAACTTCTATCTGGAAGAAAAATAATAATCGCATTCTAATAAGTATCTTTGTCACAAATATTCTCGTATGAAAAGAGTGGTCGTAGGCCTTTCTGGTGGCGTAGACTCTAGCGTTGCTGCCTACCTTCTGAAGCAAGAGGGTTATGAAGTTATTGGCCTGTTCATGAAGAACTGGCACGACACCTCTGTGACGATCTCAAAAGAATGTCCCTGGGTAGAAGACAGCAATGATGCAATGGCAGTGGCCGAAACTTTAGGCATCCCCTATCAAACAATAGATTTGAGTGAAGCTTACAAAGAACGCATTGTTGACTACATGTTTGCAGAGTATAAAAATGGAAGGACCCCCAACCCCGACGTACTTTGCAATAGAGAAATAAAGTTTGATATTTTCTTAAAAGCAGCATTACAACTTAAAGCAGATTTTGTTGCCACAGGACACTACTGTCGTAAAGATGTTTTTAATAAAGACGGAAAAACGATTTACCAACTGAAAGCAGGACATGACAAAAACAAAGACCAGAGTTATTTTTTATGCCAATTAAATCAAGAACAACTCTCCAAAGCCCTATTTCCTATTGGTCATTTAGAAAAGTCTGAAGTCCGGAAAATCGCAGCAGAGGCCGGACTGAGTACTGCCGAAAAGAAAGACTCACAGGGCCTCTGCTTTATAGGTAAAGTAAAACTTCCTGAATTTTTACAACAACAACTCGAGCCAAAAAAAGGGTCAATTGTCGAAATTCGAAAAGATCACCCACTATTCGATGCCAATAAAAAATTTGAACGAAATCAAAGCTCTTTGAAAGCACTTCAAAGCTTAAGCCAAGACTATATTTTCACCTCTGACTTGGGTGAAACGGTTGGGGAACACAACGGAGCGCATTACTTTACAATTGGCCAACGAAAAGGAATGAATGTCGGCGGGAAGGTAGAACCTCTTTTTGTACTGGACACAGACACCAAAGCCAACATCATATATGTCGGACAAGGCACCAACCATCCTGGGCTTTACAGACCCGGACTGAAAGTTACAAACGAAGACATTCACTGGCTCAGAAAAGACATCAAACCTGGCCTTGATGAACAAATACCTGTAAAGGCTCGAATACGTTACCGACAGCCGCTGGAAAACGCAATCCTTCATCTGCACGAAGATGGCCTCTACATTATTTTTGAGCATGACCAGAGGGGCATTGCACCGGGTCAATTTGTAGCATGGTATTCTGAAGATGAGTTACTGGGCTCAGGAGTAATATCATGACCCTACAACCCACATCTCTTTCATAAAAAAGGCTTCATCTAGTGATGAAGCCTTTTTTACGGTCGACCTACACAGTCTATGCTAAATCGTTGTATCGATTTTTTATAAAATGTG
>DLQO01000064.1 GCA_002478765.1 Flavobacteriales bacterium UBA7430 | reverse complement strand
AAATGCGGATGAAGGTCAATTCAAGTATGGTGGTTATCAGTATGATAACGAACCAGTTAGAACTATTTATCTTGGTGCTAATGGCACGGGTAAAGAGAATTCTGAAAAAATTAGAAACAGTTATGATCATGGAAATCGGAGTGATGAATTAGGTGCTTTACTTAATCGTAGTGTAAATGCGGGTTGGTGGGTTCCATCACGTTCAGAATGGGATGATATTCTATCAGAAAAAGAAGCGATAAACCAAGCTGCCAATGGTACTCCCGAAGGCTTTCAGGTCTTGTCGTCAGGGCGCTACTGGACTTCCAGTGAGGTAAACGATAGTGGGGCATATATAAACCAAGCGCAGACTACGCCGGTACCTTCTGCTAGTAGTTTTTTTTATAAGAGTTATAACCTCAATGTTCGTCTTGTAAAAGAGTTTTAAAATTTAATCCTACCCTACCGCAGGCAGGCGTGAAGCCGTCAATTTTTTTTACGATGGCATTGTGAAAAGTTAAAAATTGAAAGTAGGGAATAGCTTAGGAGACAGGATTCAGTTTCGAATTACGAATGATGAGTTACGAATTGATTGTCACTCTGCGTGTAGTTGAAGGGTAGGCATAGGCTTGTAAGACTGCTCAACAACTTTGCTCGAACCTTAATGGGTTAGCACGTTTATACGTTAGAATTACCCATTGACCACTCAGCTCTCACTTTGCAGTTTTCAATGGGTAGTTATTAACTTTAAACGGATCGTTTAAAACTTAAAACTTTTTCATCGAAAGCCCCACGACTGCAAGACTACAGGGTAGCTTTTAGCGATTTAATTGTAAATTTTAAAGGCTAAAAAGCAGTGAAATTTTTGTTCAATACAAACACATATAGGTGATATCACCTATAATCTGAGTGCAGGTACCCATTTTATGTAGCCTTCAAATATTCTAACTTTATGTAAGATGAAATTATGTAAATAATGTTTTAATAGATGAGGTGATTATGGTAAGAGGATTTGGTGTAATGGTGATGTTTTGGGTTTCCTTAGTTTTACAAGGACAAATGCATGTTGGGGCACAGTCCATCATCAGGTCTACTTTTAGTGTTTCTACTCCTCAGCCAAATCAGCATCATGCTCTTCAACATTCATTGGGGCAATCCATTCAATCTAACGATTACGTTTTGGGCGACATTATACTAAGTCAAGGCTACCTTCAAAGCCGTTTTGCGATTTCTTCAAAACAAATTGAAAGACCTTCTAAACCTGTCTTTGAGGTTTATCCAAACCCATTTATTACTGAAATAAACCTGTCCTTTTTGGCCTTTAATGAGCTGCGTTTTCAACTAGAAATTTACAACCACTACGGTCAGCTGCTACAGCGTTTAGATTTTGGAGCTGTTCAGCAGTTGAGCCTTCATTTGGAGCATTTACCTCCGGGTAATTATACCATACGATTGCGTAAAGACGACGAGATATTTCACAAGAAAATCATCAAATTAACCTAAGTTAAATTTAAGATTATGATGTACAAAAGATTGGTTTTACTAGCCTTAAGCATATCATTACACCAAGGTGTTCTTTTTGCTCAAAGCATTTACTCTGAGAGCGGCGTAAATACCTGGACTCGATTGAATTACACGCATCTAAGTCAGGATGATTACAGGACGAATCACTTAACCTCTCAAAATAGAAGTGAATTGGGGTTTCGAAAACAAATCGCGAAAAAAATTGGGGCATATGGAGGCTTCTCTCACGATGAATATGCTTATTATTTGAATACCAATCGTATTAATTCTGAATTTAAGAGTTTGTATGAGTTAAAATATTTTGGCGTTAATTTAGGTCTGGATTATGTGCTGGTTACGAAGCAAAAATGGACCCTTTTCCTTGATGGAAAGTTTTCCAGGAAAAGTCTGAGACATGGTATAAGGTCTGT
This sequence comes from Flavobacteriales bacterium UBA7430, assembly GCA_002478765.1. Taxonomy (GTDB): domain Bacteria; phylum Bacteroidota; class Bacteroidia; order Flavobacteriales; family UBA7430; genus UBA7430. The sequence goes on along the minus strand of DLQO01000064.1, from coordinate 4,098 downwards.
TCAAGAAACGAACAATGCTTTGCAACATAACGTTACGACAAATCTATTGTTAGATGATGATTTTCCAGATATAAAGTTCGATGTATTGCTTGGATTCAAATGTTCTTATCGGATTGCCGATTGGATCTCTTTGTATTCCAAATACCATTTCAGTAAAAGTCTTCATGTGGTCGAGAGTTCCAATGAGTCCTATGGCTTTCACTCGCACGATCTTTCATTTGGTTTGGCTTTAGATCTCAAACAGTGGAATCTAAATACGAACTATTCAAAGAACTTAGTTCATAAAGGAGAGATAGTGGCTGATGCCCTCATAGAAAATTCAGAATTTTTGGAAGAGAATGAGTTGTTATTTCTCAAAGATTCAAATCGTTTAAAAATTTACTTCCCACCCAATGAATTTCAGTTTTACCCCTCCCATATAAATGCCATGGAAGAGCTGGCTGATGTTCTGCTAGAAAGTCCCACGATGAGATTTCAAATCACAGGATATTACGATCGATTTACCACAGAAGAAAAGTCCATTCAGAGAGTGGAGTCGGTGTTGGGATTCTTCTCCGAGAAGGGAGTCCCAAGGGAACGATTTAGTGTCGCATATGACGAAGTCTATGATGAGTACAGTACCACGAGCAATGTGTGGAATAGGAGGGTTGAACTAATGAGAATTAATTAAATGATAGAGCTATGAATAAGGGTAAGAATACTTTGGTGTTGTTAATGCTACTTTGCTTGTTGAATTCATTGAATGTAACCGGACAAATCTTAGGCGTCAACTATCAAGCACTCATAGAAGCCCCAGAGCAGGTATACAAAATTCCGGGCACCGATTTTGGATCGAATTATTTCAGGTCCTCTCCGTTAAAGATGCGCTTTACCATCTCGAATGAAATGGGCGATGAGTACACAGAGGTCCACTCCGATACAACCAACATCTTCGGAGAAGTTAACCTCATTATAGGAAATGGTAAGTCATTTTCAGGACTCTTTTCAGAGGTCCTTTGGGATGGGAAACCTAAGCAGTTGAAAGTGGAGATTGATTATTTAATGGGAGCCGGTTTCGAATACATCGGCACAGAAAACCTGCTTTATTTACCACATCCTGTATCCAAGCAAGACACCGAGCGTATTGACAATAACAAAGCATTGGTAGAAAAGATCATCCAAGCATCTGGTTTTACCCCTCAAGGCGCTTACAAAACCAATTCCGATGCGCGTTACATTCAAAATGCAACATCTCTTGCTTCCGCTGACGATTTTTTAGCACAACAGGTGCAGCTGAATTCCGAACGTATTGATGGAATGAATGATGATCAGGAAATTGAAATACTGACCTTGGAAGACGATTTGTTAACTGTTGGTGTTGAGCGAGGAGGAAGTAAATCGGTCGATTTGAGTCCCATCAAGGACGGTACCGGTACCGATGATCAAAACGCCTCAGAAGTTATATTGGATGAGCAATTGCTCATTCTGGATGATGAAACAAATTCAGCTGAGGAAGCCATTGTGGCACTGAAAAAATATATGGATTCGTTGGCGTCGATATCTAGCGATGATCAGTCATTGACTTTAAATGAAGAAACTCATGTTTTGGCTCTTGAAGAGGGGGGTGAGGTTGATATGAGTGCTTATGTAAATACGGATAATCAAACGGCCGAGGAAATAGAGTTCGTAAAACAAATGGATATCAATGCTGATGGAGATTATGAAGACAATGTAGAGCAGGCTCTAATCAAATTAGTGGATATGCTTTACGGTTGCACACAACCCGATGCATGCAATTACGATTCAGGATCCTTGTTTGGTAACGACGATTTATGCGAATATCAAAATTGCATTCCCGAGTCAATCGAACCCGGAATTTCTTTTCAAGGGGGTTTTGTGGTTGCCTATAATCAGGATACCAAGGAAGGTCTTATCGTGGCTAGCTCGGATCTTTCTGTGGGACCCTGGAATGCTTTTCAATGGGGCTGTGCAGGAGTCAATGTTCTTTCAACATCCGAAGCGATGGGTGCGGGGACAGAAAATTCCAATGTGATTCTAAGAACCTGTTCAGAGCGATCTACTGCTGCAAGCATGTGCGATTCGTATGTGCTAAATGGTTTTACCGATTGGGTTTTACCTAGTGTGGTGGATTTGAAAAAAATTCATGAAAATGAAGAGTTTTTAGCTGTTGATCAGGGCTATGAATCCCTAACTCCCGATGTGTATTGGTCTTCCTCTCAAACCAATGGTTATATAGCAAAGGGGATGCATGGCGTTGATGGTACCCTAATCGACCTTAATAAAAATTCGCAGAATAAGCTTCGTCCGGTTCGTTATTTCAAGTTGTAAGTAGACTTTGAACCTTACATAAAATAGGGACTTATTTTTAAAGATGTTGTTCAAAGAATTGTAAATATTATGATGATGAGACATAGATTGAAAATATTAGGTTTGGTACTTTCTTTATGCTGTTCATTCCTTGTGCATGCACAAACACCTGGAATGGTTTATCAGGCAACCCTACTTCATCCCCAAGGGGTTAGTATGCCTGGCGAAAACATCATTTTAGAGCATCTGAGACACCAAAAAGTTTCCATCCGATTTTCTATTACAGACGCAAGCCTTGATGTCGTATATACCGAGGAGCACAGTTCAACAACCAATGCCTATGGTGAGGTGAAAATTGAACTTGGCTCTGGAGTAGCTGTTTTTGGAGATTTTCAGGACATTTTGTGGAATGGGGATGACAAACAATTAAATGTTGAAATTGATTACGGTTGGGGAACGGGTTATGAATTATTTCATACTCAAAGTATGTATTACTTGCCACATCCTCTTAACCCATTCGATCAAGAACGTGTGAGCTCTAATACAGATTTATTGAATTACATCATTGAGGGGGCCGGTTTTGATCCCTACGCAAATTATATCAGCAAGCCTTTAGACTCTATTCTTGAAAATGCATTTTCTTTAGCTGAGTCTGATCGTGATTTAGATGAGGCTGTGCATGAAAATACAGAAAGCATAGCAAGCTTCAAAGACGATCAGAAGATCGAGCATTTGAGTTTGTCTGACATGCGGTTGCAGATTGCTTTGGAAGGTAGTGATGATTTTTATGTGAATTTAAGTTCCTTGCGAGATGGCATTGGAACCGATGCTCAAAAGGCCTCCGATGTGACCCTAGTTGTAGAAGGATGGATGACTAAGAGTGATGTCGAAATAAAAAATTTACAGTCAGCAATCATTCAGTTAAATGAAGATTTAGACCGACTGAATAATAACAATTCGGATGAGCAAACAATGAGTCTTGATGGTGAGGAATTGCAATTAACTGGGAGTCAAACTTCTGTATTGCTTCGAAATTATTTAAATCAGGTTGACCGCCAAAAGGCACAAGAAGTTCTTTTGGTCGAAACCATGGACTTTGATGCGGACGGTGCATCAGAAGCTACAGTAGAGGAAGCTTTGATTGCATTGTCCAATCGTCTTTCAATGGGTTGCACCGATTCTTCGGCTTGTAATTATTTTTCATTAGCTAAAGCAGACGACGGTTCATGTATATTCCTAATGGACTGTCAAACCTGTTCGGGAGAAACCAACGGTAAGGGACGGGTTGTAGAAAATTTCAAAGATGACTGTGGCGTATGTGATGGAGACAATACAAGTTGTGCAGACTGTGCAGGGGTTCCAAACGGCAGCTCATGGGAAAGTGATTGTGGTTGTGTAGCAGAAGGCAATAGCGGAGATGACTGTGATGACTGTACAGGGGTTCCAAACGGTACAGCCAGTCCCGATGCTTGTGGCGTTTGTGAAGGAAATGGGCCCTTAAATAATGCAGACTGTGACGGAAACTGCTTGCCTGGTTTCACAGATGTAAATGGCGTTTGTGTTACCGTGGAAGAAGGTTGTATGGAAAGCATTGCATGCAATTACAATTCTTCAGTCAATACAGATGATGGTTCGTGTATTTACAATGATGAATTTAGTAAGGATGAGATCTCTTGCGATGCTTACACCTGGAACGGGAAAGTTATTACCGAAAGCGGAACGCATGTAGACACCTTACAAACAACATCGGGTTGCGACAGCGTGGTTACCTTGAACCTAACGATCAATGAA
>DLQO01000033.1 GCA_002478765.1 Flavobacteriales bacterium UBA7430 | reverse complement strand
CCTTTATTCTTTGTAGTCGTTTATTGCTGGACGGGGTGGCAGGGGTTCGGTTTTTACTAAAAGGGGAACTCCGAAACTGTCTAAGCATTCTGAAAGCACATGCCCATATGTATTATAATTTCTTTAAAATGCTAAGAAAACGATCGGGTAAAAAGCCCAAAAACAGCTATTACAAGCTAAATAGTATCGTTTTTCAATATTTTATCTTAAAAAAAAGTAAATTTTTCAACTTAAGATTTTCTAAGTCTTAAATAATAGTAACTTTAAGCCATCAAAATTTAATTATAATATTTACCCATGAAAAAATCGTATTTCTACATTCCATTAGTAACAATCTTATTGGCATCTTGTGTGTCGCAAAAGAAGTTTACCGAACTTCAAGCTCTTCAAGACTCAACAAAAGACATACTAAACAGTACAACTGTTAAGTTAAACACCTGTGATGAAGACAAAGCTGCTGCATTGGCATCTGTTGCTTCTTTGCAAGAGCAAATTCGTTTCTTAAAAGAAAACAACTCGGACCTTATCGATAACCTCGGTAACTTGACTACACTTTCTCAAAAAGGAGCTGAAAATCTTGAAAAATCGTTGGAGAGCTTAAAAGAAAAAGACACAAGAATTACAAGCCTTAGAGATGCTGTAACTAAAAAAGATTCTGTGACTCTTGCATTAGTGACCAGCCTTAAGGGTGTTTTAGGAAATCTTGGAGATGACGATATTGAAATCAACGTTGAAAAAGGTGTTGTATTCATTTCTATATCTGATAAATTATTATTCAACAGCGGAAGCTCAACAGTTTCTAAAAGAGCTAAAGAGGTTCTTGGAAAAGTTGCCAAAGTTGTTTTGGACAAGCCAGAGCTTGAGTTTATGGTTGAAGGTCATACAGACAATGTGCCAATCAGTAACGATTGTGTAGTTGACAACTGGGATCTTAGTGTAAAGAGAGCTACTTCAGTAGTTCGTGTACTTGAAAAAGACTTTGGTGTCCCACCACAACGAATGACTGCAGCTGGAAGAAGTTCATATGCTCCTTTATTAGAAAATGATTCTCCATCGAACCGAGCTAAAAACAGAAGAACACGTATCGTGGTACTTCCAAAATTAGATCAGTTTTATGACCTAATCAACAAAGGAATGGAAGCAGCTCAATAAGCCTTTACCACTTTATATTAAATCAAACGTCCTTTTTATAAAGGGCGTTTTTTTTTACAAAAAATCTACATCACCCTTTCCAATTCGAACAACAACCGGCTCCCCATCAGTCAAATCAATGACCGTGGAAGGTTGGTTCCCTCCTGCTCCCGTTTCAATCATGACGTCGACAGCAGAAGACCATTCTTCGAATATAACTTCTGGATCGGTTGTATAATCAATAATCTGATCTTTATCATGCAGGGAGGTTGTTATTAAAGGTGCAGGCAAAAGTGGAAGCAATACTTTTAAAATTGGATCGTCTGAGATTCGTATCCCAATGGATTTTCTTTTATCAAAAGGCTTGGGCAATTTGCGTGTCCCTTTCATGATATAGGTAAAAGGTCCGGGCAATGTACGTTTGAGTATTCGGAAGGTTGACGAATCGAATTGCTGAACATAATTTGACAACTCACTCATATCAGCAAATAAAAAGCTAAACGGGGCTTGTTCTACTTTTACTTCTTTTAGCTTAGCCAAACGACCCAATGCTTTGTAATTGGAACTTAAGCATCCCAAAGCATAAACGGTATCGGTGGGATAAATGACAAGTGCACCAGCAATTAATGCTTGAGCTACTTCCTTAATGATCTTGACGTTGGGGCTTGAGGGATATAAAGAGTGAAGAACAGCCATTAATCAATGATTTTAAGTTTAGCAAAACGCAATAAGAGTTTTTTGTCTCCTGTTCCATTGAACTTAATTGTAGCCTTTTTATCATTTCCAGATCCTTCAAGTAAAGTGACAACACCTTTTCCAAAACGCTGGTGTTCTACCTTGGTGCCTAAAGGCAAGGCAATTAAATCTTGGGAAGCAGCAGCAATCGGTTGGTCATTTGATTGAATCTTTCTAAGCTTTTTAAGCTGGGTGGGATTTGGCGTTGTATTGGGCTTTCCGTCCCAGGCTGCTGGTTTTTTGATTTGTCTTTTAGGTGCATCTGCATTGCCAAAAATATTATTGTTGATTAAGGGTTTAAATTCATAATCCGATTTTGATATCTGATAATCGACATACTGTTCGTCAATTTCGTCAATAAAACGGCTGGGCTCAGCGCTATTCAATTTTCCCCAGCGATATCGCGATTGAGTATAGGACAAAAAGGCCCGTTCTTCTGCTCGTGTAAGTGCTACATAAAACAAGCGACGCTCTTCTTCTAAACCGCTTCGAGAATCTAAATTCATTGGCGATGGGAACAAATCTTCCTCCATTCCAACAACATAGACAAAGGGATATTCCAACCCTTTGGCTAAGTGAATCGTCATTAGTGAAACCCGATCGGTATCTTCTTTTTCATTCTCGCTATCGAAATCTGTAGCTAGAGCTACATCCTCAAGAAATTCCGTTAATGCTCCTGTAGAATCGGCAAGCTCCTCTTGACCTTCTGTAAAATCTTTGACCCCATTCAACAACTCTTCGATGTTCTCGATTTTACTTACTCCTTCTGGGGTGCCGTCTTTCTTTAAATCCGAAACAATATGTGTTTTTTTAGTTACTTCATCAGCAATTTCAAAGGCATTAGCCGTTTCATTAAAAATCTGAAAACTCTTAATTAGTGTCACAAACTGCTCCAATTTAGTAGCTGTACCCGCATTGATTCCAATCCCTAAACTTCCAGCTTTTTCTGCAGTTTGGAATAAAGTAAGTCCGTGCTGTTTAGCGCCAACAACCAACTTATCAATGGTGGTCTGCCCTATTCCTCGTGTTGGATAATTGATGATGCGTTTTAAACTCTCTTCATCCTTGGGGTTGATGATTAACCGCAAATAAGCCAGGATGTCTTTGATCTCCTTTCGTTGATAAAACGATAGGCCACCAAAGATTTTATAGGGTATGTTTCTTTTTCTCAAAGCATCTTCCATTGCTCGAGACTGGGCATTGGTTCTGTATAAGATGGCAAAATCATTGTACTTACGCTGTTCAGTAAGGTTGAAGTCAAAAATACTTCCAGCTACATAACGACCTTCATCGGCATCAGTGGGACAGCGTTGAATTTTGATTTTATTACCCGTATCATTGGCTGTCCAAACATTTTTATCCAATTTGTTTTCATTGTGATTGATGATCGAATTGGCAGCATTCACAATATTTTGTGTAGAACGATAATTTTGCTCCAAGCGATACATGGCCACATTGTCGTAATCTTTTTGAAAATTCAATATGTTGTTGATATTCGCACCCCGAAAGGCATAAATACTTTGGGCGTCATCACCTACCACGCAAATGTTTTGAAACTTGTCGGAAAGCGCACGGACAATAAGGTATTGCGAATGATTGGTATCTTGATACTCATCAACTAATATGTATCGGAAACGGTCTTGATATTTTGCCAAAACATCAGGGAAACGGTTGAGAAGTTCATTGGTTCTTAAGAGAAGATCATCAAAATCCATTGCGCCCGCCTTAAAACAACGATCGACATACTCTTTATATATTTCGCCCATTTTGGGCCTTCTTGCCATCGCATCCGACTCTTGTAAGTCGCCATCATTGTAATAGGCTCGTACCGTAATCAAACTGTTTTTATAGGAAGAAATTCTACTGCGTACTTGCTTGGTTTTATAGATATCTTTTTCAAGCCCCATTTCTTTGATAATAGCAGATAAAAGACGGTCAGAATCTTGGGTGTCGTATATTGTAAAGTTAGAAGGATAGCCCAATTTATCGGCTTCACTCCTGAGAATTCGAGCAAAAACAGAATGGAATGTACCCATCCATAAATTCTTTGCTTCACCATCACCTACTAAATCAGCAATACGCCCTTTCATTTCTCGAGCCGCTTTGTTGGTGAATGTTAATGCCAAAATTGAAAACGAATCCACACCTTGACTCATCAAATAGGCGATTCTATAAGTCAATACACGGGTCTTCCCAGAGCCTGCACCAGCAATAACAATTAGCGGTCCATCCTTGTGCAGCGTTGGTCCTCTCTGCGCTTCATTGAGCGTATTTATGTGGGCTGTTAAATCTTGTTTCATGAAATACTAAAATAATACATTGAAAACTTAATGATGCATAATTCCCTCAATTTTTAGGATTAATTATAAACTAAAAAATAAATAAAATCTGTTGATAGAAAGAGAATTAAATGATTGCAAGTAGAAACTGTCCAATATTTCATTACTTTTAAAAAATTGAATGATGTAATTCAACTATAAATACACAAAACATGAAAAAATACATGAAGAAGCTTAGCTTCCTTTTTGCTTTAATCGGTTGCACGGCAGTGGCTCAAATAAACGACTCTAAGTTTACTTCTATTGAATCTAAAGTTGTTCAATGGCGCCATGAAATTCATCAAAACCCAGAACTGTCAAATCGGGAGTTCAATACGGCTAAAAAAGTAGCAGCTCACCTAGAAGCCCTAGGAATTGAGGTTTCAACTGGAATTGCGTACACTGGTGTTGTAGGTGTTTTAAAAGGTAATAAGCCCGGAAAAGTTGTTGCATTGCGCGCCGACATGGACGGACTTCCCGTGACCGAACGCAATTCTTTACCCTACAAATCTCAAGCAACTTCAATTTTCAATAACCAACAAACGGGCGTGATGCATGCATGTGGACACGATACACATGTTGCGATCCTGATGGGTGTTGCGGAAATATTAGCTGAAAACCGTGATTTTGCAGGTACGGTAAAATTTATTTTTCAACCCGCAGAAGAAGGACCACCCGCAGGTGAAAAAGGCGGGGCTTTATTAATGGTTCAAGAAGGGGTGCTAAAAAACCCTGATGTTGATGCTATTTTTGGTTTGCATATCAGTTCAGAGACTCCAGTTGGCCATATTAACTACAAAACCAAAGGGATCATGGCTGCTGCGGATGCTTATAAAATAGTAGTCGGCGGAAAGCAATCCCATGGATCTACACCCTGGAAAAGTGTTGATCCCATTATGATTTCTTCGCAAATCATCAACGGAATTCAAACCATCATCAGTAGGAATTCTGAGCTTACAAAAGAAGGTGCAGTTGTTTCTGTAGGAGCAATTCACGCAGGTATTCGCTTCAATATCATTCCAGAATCTGCCGAAATGATCGGTACAATTAGAACCCTAGATGAAGACATGCAAAACATCATTCATGAACGCTTGTATACAATGGTTCCTCAGATAGCGGCTGCCTATGGCGGTACAGCTACAATAACTATTGATAAAACTGCGGCTTTGACCTATAACGATGAAGTATTGACACAAATGATGGTGCCAACGCTAGAACGAACGTTAGGGGCTTCTAATGTTCATCTGATTAAAGCCATTACAGGCGCTGAAGATTTTTCATACTTCCAGCAAAAGGTTCCGGGTTTATACTTTTTCTTAGGCGGAATGGATCCAGCAATGAACCCAGCTGACGCTCCTTCCCATCATACCCCTGATTTTGTGGTTCAAGATGAAGGAATGATTCACGGAGTCAAAGTAATGGTCAATTTAACCCTTGACTATTTAAATCAATAGCATAAAGCAAAAAAGGTATAGCAACTTATTCTAAGCAGTTATACCTTTTTCATTAAAGTTTGCTGCGCATACGTCCAGACCTCTTGCCACCATCCTGACATTTTATTTTTTTCAAACATCAATAAATTTGTTGTCAACACCCTCGGAGTGTAAAACAAGCATAGTTTGACTTTATTTTCATAGGCAACTAAAGCACCAATCTTTAGGTTTTGGTATTCAATTCGATCGGAAATAAATCCAAAAATACTGCCCAAAGCATCAAAAGCATTTCGAGAGTGTACCCGATTGGTTTGCTGAAATTTGGTATTCAGTATAATGGCATCTACCTGGGTTGCTCCCCGTCGAATATCTTCTTCAATTGCAATGATACAGCCCAGCCCTCCGTCTGCATATTCACAGCCATTTTTTGTCACTAATGTCATGAATGGGACATAGTTACACGAAATCCATATCCAATCGATAAAGTCTTCATAAGTCAACTCCTGCAATGACTTATACTCCACTTGATTCGCTGATAAATTTGAAACACAAATGACTACTTCCTGAGACTCTTTTTGAAGTTGTTCGAAATAAGGAACCGAAATTTCTCGTGAAATTAAATTCCTAAAGTTATTACTCTCGCCAAAGGTTTTCTTTCCTCTCAAGAAATTCTTTAAAACATTAAAATGATCGATTTTTATTCGCGTTAAAACCCCTTTTTTACGGATCAAAAATGGGTAATTATCAAACACATCGTCTTGTGTGACAGAAATAAATGCCTTTTTAATCTCCTCAATTTTCTTCAACGCTAAGTGTGATACCAACAAACTTCCCGTAGAAGTGCCGAGAAATAAGTCGTACTGTTGCTTGGTTTCTTCTATGAGGTATTGAGCAACTCCGCCAGCAAAAGCGCCTTTGCTCCCCCCTGCAGAAATTACTAGTGCAGATTTTGGCATGCTTTTTTAAATTAAAACTTGGTTACTTAAATTTACAATGTTTTTAATTAAAATGAATCTTTATAAATCTTAAAAACAAGTAACTTCGTAAGATCGTATGGATTTACTTCAAACTCCCATAGAATATCTAAAAGGTATTGGACCCAATCGAGCAAGTTTGCTCAAAGAAGAATTGGGAATCAAGACTTATCAAGACTTGTTGCACTTTTTCCCCAACCGATACATCGATCGCACAACCTTTTATGCAATCAACAAGCTACCTCAAAACACCTCAGAAGTTCAGATAAAAGGCACCATATTGTCTCATAAGATCATTCCACAAGCCAAAGGAAAACGCTTGACAGCTATTTTCTCAGACGGAACATCAACCATAGAATTGGTTTGGTTTAGAGGGTATAAGTGGATTCAAGAGAGGCTAAAAAAAAACACCACCTATATTGTCTTTGGTCGCCTAAATTGGTACGGTAATAAGACATCCATTGCTCATCCAGAGCTAACCCCCGAAGCCGAATACAAGCAAAGTAATTTGGGAGCATTTCACCCCGTTTATCCGTCGACAGAGAAGCTCATCAATAAGGGCATCAGTCAGCGCGTAATGAAACAGTCCATGGAACACCTGTTTAGTCAGGTGCACAAAGAGTTTCACGAAACCCTACCCACCTATATCCGTGAAGAGCTTAAACTGATTTCCAGAAAAGAAGCTACCATTCAAATTCATTTTCCAGCAAACCAACATCAATTGACCCGAGCACAGTTTCGATTGAAATTTGAAGAACTTTTTTACATACAAATGCAACTGTTGCAGAAAAACCGTTTGCAAAAACAAAAAGTAAAAGGTTATGTGTTTGAAAAAGTAGGTTCGAATTTCAATGAATTTTACACCCAG
>DLQO01000021.1:3884-4391 GCA_002478765.1 Flavobacteriales bacterium UBA7430 | reverse complement strand
GGAAGTGGCTCAAGCAGAAGCTCATCAAAAAATAACAACTTTTATCAATGGCTGATAAGAAAAAAATAGGCTTGTACTTTGGGACCTTCAACCCCATTCACATTGGCCATTTAGTCATCGCAAACCATATGGCTAACTACACCGATTTGGATGAAGTTTGGTTTGTTGTAAGCCCACACAATCCATTTAAAAACAAAAGCAATCTTCTGGACGACTACGCCCGCCTAGAATTGGTTCATAGAGCCGTAAAAGATTACGATCAACTGCGAGTTACCAATATAGAGTTTGGCCTACCCCAACCTTCCTATACCGTCAACACACTTGTTCACCTTGGTGAAAAATTCCCAAATCACCATTTCTCACTAATTATGGGTGGTGACAATCTAAATGCCTTCCATAAATGGAAAAATTATGAATTGATTTTAGAAAATCATCAACTGTATGTCTACCCGAGATTGGCAAACACATCGAGTCAACTTGATCATCATGAAAAAGTGAATTTGGTTG
>DLQO01000021.1:0-3740 GCA_002478765.1 Flavobacteriales bacterium UBA7430 | reverse complement strand
TTTTTATGCTGTAAAGCAAAGAGTTATTCGCAAATATTCTTTTCGGAAACCGAAACTTTACCAGAATAAAACAAAGCTCCAGCTCCAATAAGACCTAAAACCAAGTTAGGTAAATTACCCAACATAGGAAGAATCTCGAAAGATGCTGTAAATAACTCGCCAAGGCCGCAAATAAGTTCGTTCATGTCGTAAATAGTTTTTCTTAACGCCAACAAATTTACATATTTTTACCACATGATAGTTAATTTATTTCGTCATACACAAGTCTTCACTATTTTTACTGTGATGATGGTCTGTGCAATAGTCTGGATGGGTATTTCATTCCATCCTATTCAGTCATCTACCAATACCCATACTCTTTTTTTCGACTTTGCTTTCGGTTGGTTAACCTCACATTTATATTTGGAACGTATTTCGGTGGGTCTGATTGTCTTTTCGCAATGCATATCTATGAACAGAATCATGGCAAAGCAAAAAATCATTTCAATCAACTCATCTTTTCCAGCCTTATTTTATTTAATCCTAATTAGCTTATCTCCCGAAGCAATTTATTTAAGTCCAAATTTGATTGCAATAAGTTTCATACAGCTAGCAATCAATAAAATTCTGAGTACATATTTACAAAAAGAGGCGTATAATCTGGTGTTTGAAGGTGCCTTTTTCCTTAGTCTATCAGCCTTGATATATCCACCATTTTTCGTTTTTATTCCTTTGTGCTGGATTGGGATGTCTATTTTCTCGCAAATTGAATGGAGACATTGGGTGCTGAGCTCGCTAGGAGTGCTTTGCCCATGGTTTCTGTTTTATACAACCACGACCTATCTGAAAATAAACACAGGGAATTACTTCAATGAATTCGAGAGTATATTTGTCGAGAATATAGTGACAGCTTTAAATATAGGAGACCTAATCGTATTGTTAGCATTTGGGATATTGACACTGATTTCTGTAGCAGAACTAATCATCAGTCTGAGGCAAAAAAATATAAAAGCACGCAAATCTTATGTGCTTTTATTGTGGATACTCCTAACAGGGCTGGTTTACTTCTACTTGAGTCCTGACGCTTATCACATAAAACTGCTCATTTTTGCGATGCCTTTATCCGCCATTACAACCAATTACTACTATTACAACAACAAAATAAAATGGCTAAACGCCTTTACAATTGTATTAATTGGAATACTAATAACCAATCATTTAGCTTTTTAATACGGACAAGATAGGACCTCAAAATCGATTTAAAATACCGATCACTGGAATACTCTCGAAATATTGAACCCAAAATAGATAGCTCCTTCAGACCACTTCCCTAAAGTTTCGCCAATAAATGCCCTTTCGAACATCCCCTGAGAATTGGTTAAGTGCAACTGAAAAACATGCCCTCCTGTCTCAATATCAAACCCTAATGATAAAGAATTCGTGAAATCCTCAAAAGGTCGATTGAGCTGATAAAAATACTCCCCATTTAAAGAAACTCGATTTGATATTTTATATCGAGCACCCAGACCCATGGCGAAATAATTATTGTTCATGGTATTGCTTTGAACCAAATTTCGATGAACAAGTGTAGGTGTTAATTGTAAAGAGAATGCCTGATTAAACTTTCTAGCAATTAGGACTTGATGTACATAGGACACACGTGACCTGAAAAAGTTTTCTCGTTCGGGGTTTGCCCATCTTAAAGAATTTATAAACGCTGCGTGGTAAGTCCCTAAAGACACTTTTGCCCTCCCCACTTTTCTTTGTCTTAACACCCGTGTTTTAACCGAAGCCTCATACGTTTTCTGGAAGCTACTTCGAGCAACACCAAAAACGAATCCATCTGTAAGACCGTAATCAAAAGACATTCGCATACTTGCTTGATCAAGACCCCAAAGCTCATAAGCTCCACTATTAATCGTCCCAAAACGGTGCTCTATAATAAACAATAAAGCTCCTTTACTTGGCATTTCTACAGACTGTCCGTTGAGAACTTTTGTCGCTTTGAATGTACTCTGAACCTGCTGATTTTCTTGTTGGTCACCCAAAAGACTGAGTAAGTCATCTTGTGCAGATAAAGTGCTCGAAAATAGAATTAAACCGAGTAGTAAAGTTTTTGACACGTTTTATATTTTTGTTAGGAGTACATTTACGACTATCTGAATCTCATTAGAGATTTTGTCAGAAACCAACTTAGGAATCTTTATGTTGAAGTCAGAGCAAAGTAGATTGAATGAACTAGAGCCAACTAAAGCTCCATCTTGCCATTTCATACGAACTGGAATCTTAATTTCTTTTTGAACACCATGCATATCCATTACTCCGGTTACGCTGAGTTCTTTCCCACTCAATGAGTCAAGAGCTGAAACATTAACAAACCTCCCTCTGAATGTAGCTTTGGGATAATCGTCTGAGGCTACATAATTTTCATTGAAATGCTCCTCCATCAAAGCAATCTTAAAATGAAATGCCCTCATAAATACTTGAAAAGCTAAATCTCCATTTGATAGGTCAATTACAGCTCCAACTTGATTGTTTATTGCAGCTACAACATCAATCGCATCGGTGTCAGAAAGAAAAGAAACCTCTCCATTGCGAGTCATGAACTTCTGAGCATATGAATGACTCATTGAAAACAAAAATAGGGCTAAAATTAATCTATTCATGACTAGTTATCTAGGCTGCCTTGATTTACCCAAGCTTTAATCTGATCAATTTCACAAGTTGGCAATTTGTACCCCATGGGCATTAATCTAGGGTCAGATTCTTCTCTTTCAATACGATTGATCATCCCGCCACTTGTGTTGTTCTTGGATGAACTACTTATTTGATCGTAACTTTCTAACAACAAACCTGCAGAAGGCGTAACACCACCATGACAAGAACTACAATTTGTCTTTATAATGGGTAAAATGTCTGACTGAAAAGAAACAAGTATTGTATCACAATTTGACCCCTCATACAATTCATCTTCGCTGTCAGAACTACAAGCACAAATCAAGCAGAGTGCCAAAACTGCCTTTAAAACTATTTTCATTACCAGATTTTTAGGGTGAGTTTACACATTACAAATTACTAATAATTTCGCAATCTCTTACACCAATCACTAAAGACCTTTTTTAAAAGTCAACAAAACTCAGAATTGACAGCTAATTGTAACCAATTAAGGATAAATATGTATCTTAATCATTAGAACAAGCCATATATCATGAAATATAAAATACTACTTCTTTTACTCCTGACATCAGTAAGCATCTACCTTGTTTTTCAACATGTGTATCAGGACCATAAGAATATAGCCTATCAAGACGCTAAGCATCGAATTACTAGTGATTTACTCCTTTATCATTACTCTGAAAAACCTGATTTGGCGAATGATTTATACCTCAATCAAATCCTGGAACTCAAAGGTGTAGTCAAGTCAGTCGCTGATGATCTCATTATTCTACACCCGGGTGTGGTATGTAAGTTGGACAATGATTTCCATCCAAACAACATTAAAAGCATGGATTCCGTTGTAATTAAAGCGCGATGTATTGGTTTTGACGATCTTTTTGGAGAAGTTAAGATGGATAAAACCATCATCAATAGGCAATAAATATAAAATATCTCCCATTTAAGGGCGGGCTCGACATAAATCATATGATTTCCACTACTATTTTGAAAAAGATGAAAGAGATCATCGTTCTTGTTGTACTTTTTACAGCACCATTAATTTTGGCCCAAGAAAAAGAACTGTCATTCAAAAAAGGCGAGAAATT
>DLQO01000073.1 GCA_002478765.1 Flavobacteriales bacterium UBA7430 | reverse complement strand
TTTAAAGATTCTAGAAATGAAAATCATATCGAAATTTCTGATGACACGTTTGTGAACTCAGATTTAAGTAGTCAGATAGAAGATGTCTCAACACAAAGGCGTTCTGGAAGTGAGGGCGTTGATTTTTCGAAAGAAATGGCGGAACTGAAAACAAGTTTTGAAGAAAAACTAGCAGAGGCTGAAGAAGATTTATCGGTTACTCTAAAGGCAGTAATGGGAGCATCCAACTTTATTGCTGATGAATTAGAGACGCAAATATCTAATTTTATATTGTCCGTAGCGTCGGATCTCGCAGGCACGAAAATTGATAAAATGCCAGCGCCTTTTGGCAAAAAAATTTCCCGTGTAGTAAAACAAATAGCTGATAATGATAATGAAGTGAAAATTCACCTAAATTCTAAAGATTTTACGGTATTGAATAAATTGGTGCTTGATGGCGATCTACAGTATCGAATTGACGAGAAGGAAACTCTTAAGCGAGGCGAATTTGAGGTATTATGCAATAAATCCTCCGCACGAGTTTCATTGTTTGATTTCGCGAAAGGCGACTGAATCAGATGCCTGCTAATAAAGAAAATAATCAGGTTTCAGGTGGTCAGTCATTGCTTGAAAAGGTTTTTCGTAGTGTCGAGAAACGCGTTTTTGAGGTCGAAAGGGTAGAATACAGTGGAACGGTCACTTCCTTTGACGGCCAGGTTATAGAAAGTAGCCATTTCCCAGCTTCAATTGGCTCGGAATGCGTTATTAAATCAAAATTTGGATCATTATCAAAGGGAGCTGTTATTGGTTTTCGGGATAATAAAAACATAATTTTTCAATACGAGAAAGGTTCAGAAATTTTTAGTGGTGACAGTGTTACTGCTACTGAGGGGCTTAAAAAAATTGATGTCGGTTCAAAGCTTTTGGGGCGGGTGATTGATGGGTTAGGTGATCCGCTTGATGGGCAGGGTCCTATTGAGGTGGTGGAGCGTTACCCTATGGCGGGGAAAACTGTGAATCCATTTGACAGGGGGGGGATTACAGAGATTTTTGATGTTGGCATTAAAAGTATTAACGCAATAACATCGATTGGCCGTGGTCAGAGGATGGGTATTGTAGCTGGGTC
This sequence comes from Flavobacteriales bacterium UBA7430, assembly GCA_002478765.1. Taxonomy (GTDB): domain Bacteria; phylum Bacteroidota; class Bacteroidia; order Flavobacteriales; family UBA7430; genus UBA7430. The sequence goes on along the minus strand of DLQO01000073.1, from coordinate 2,214 downwards.
AGGTGTCGGTAAGTCAGTGCTTTTGAGTATGATTACTCGAAGTGCTGAGGCAGACGTAATCGTCGTTGGGCTTATTGGAGAAAGGGGAAGAGAACTAGCTTCTTTTTCTAAAGAAATCACTAGCTCTCACTCAAAGCATAAAGTTGTAATTGTTGCCGTTCCCGCGGATCGATCTGCACTTCTTAGAATACAGGGTGCGAAAAGGGCTACCAGCATTGCAGAGTATTTTCGAGACCAGGGTAAAAATGTTTTACTTATTTTGGATTCTTTGACGCGGGTCGCGCATGCTCAGCGAGAAATTGGATTGTCTTTGGGAGAGCAGCCGACGGCTAGGGGATATCCTCCATCTGTCATTTCTCTAATACCCGAGTTAATTGAGCGAACCGGTGTGGGTGTAAATGGCGTAGGCTCCATAACTTCGATCTACACAATTCTTGCTGATGGTGACGACACAGTTTCGGATCCAATTGTTGATAATGCTCGCGCCATTCTGGATGGTCACATTGTATTATCACGTAAACTGGCTCAACAAGGAATTTACCCTGCAATCGATGTCAGCAATTCTGTAAGTCGCCTTATGGATGAACTATGTGGCGAAAAGCATTTGCAAGACGCTCGTAAATTGAGGAAATTAGTGTCTGTATATCAGGAAAATCAGGATCTTCTTTTGATGGGTGGGTATGTGCAGGGTCAAGATGCAGACCTAGATCTGGCAGTCCAGGTTTGGCCAAAAATTGTAGGTTTCCTACATCAAGATCAAGCAGAAAATTTCTCATTTGTGCAAACTGAGCGTTTGCTTTCAAATGTATTCGGGTAATTGATCTGATGGCTAAGTATAAGATTTTTGACCTAATTTACCGCCAAGGTAAAAATAAAAAATTAAAAACACAGTTTGAATTATGCAGTGTCAATGAAAATATTGATAAAATTCGTAAATTGGAAAATGATTTAACCTTCAATATTGAAGAGACGGTGGAGTTGGGGGTGGTTCAAAGCGGTCACCGAGCACTGATTAATAGTAAACTGCGTGAAAAAATGATCAGTCAAAAAGAAATTGTCGAAAATAGAATAGAATTTCTTACCAAGGAAAAAATACATTTGCAAAAGCTGGTATCTAATTATGAACGTAAGAATAAAAAAATGATAGAAAAATTAAATGATTTGAAAATAGAAGAGTTTAGAGAAAAGGAATTAAAAAAAATTGACCGAAATATATTCTTTCGGAAAAAATAATTGGTACAAAATTTGCATCATTGACCCTGAAAAGGCTTGAGGTTTTGCATATGAGTATCTCTTTCAGTGGTGTTATTGGGTCGGCTAATGCCGATTGGCAGTTAGGACTAAAAGGCGCTGACGATTTGCGAAGCGATGGTGAATCACTCTTTGCAAATTTTTCTATTGTGTTGCATTCGCTGAGTGATGGAAATCCTGAGACTCTGTCGGAAAATGAAAAGTTAAATATTAGTATTGGTAATCTAGATCAGGCCTCTGAAAATAAACTTTCTCCAAAAGAATTTCTTTCTCAAGCAATTGATAATGGACTAATAAAATTTGAAGATAGTTTAGAAGGCGCTATCGAAGAACAAGGGGTTGATGGCCTTGTTGGTTACCTGGAAAGTGGTGGAAATATCGGGGCCCGTATTGATTTAAATGCGACGGCTGCATTTGTGGACTCTAGGTTAAATTTGGTTTCAGCGGATATTGTTGCTGACAACAGCTATCCCGGATCTAACATATTTACCATGGAACAACTATTTCGGGCACTGAACTTTTCTGATGAGAACTCAACCGATGTAAGTCAGCCCGATAAGACATTAGAGAATAATTTGGCCGAGGGCGGCGCTTTAAGTATTTTGACTGGGCTTTTAAAAGGTGCACCTGTGAAACTTGAGGTGAATGATACTGGTGCATCGACAATATTGTTTGATATCAGAGATTTAAAAGTAGATTTGCAGGATTACGTATACCCTGAAAGTGACCAAAAAACCAACGAACCAATTACTGGTGAATTTTTAATACCGCAAGTCGTGCCAGTTAAGATTAGCAATTCTGACATAGTAACGGAGGAATTTGATCCATTTATTCCCGTTAAAGTTAATTTGTTTGATCATCAAGGTGATTTGGGTGCGTTCGACATAATTGATTTACCTGAGCAACAAGACCTAGTTTTAGGTACAAATTTGATGGGGATAACGAAGACTGTTGAGATTGACC
>DLQO01000075.1 GCA_002478765.1 Flavobacteriales bacterium UBA7430 | reverse complement strand
TAGGAGCCACGGTAGTTCACGGAATAACGATTGTAAGGACCTACATCCGAAGGGAATCCCCAACGCCATATTCTAGATCTTGTTAATGCATTCACGGAGTTACTGTACGTAATTTCGTTACTCTTAGCTTCCAATTCTGTAGAAGATCCGATACCCAAAGAAATTTTCAGTTCATCAAGTTCAAGTTCGGTGTTTAGATTGATTCCTTGACGGTTGTTCGTCATGGTTCCCACAGCAACCATGGAGCTTGCAAAAGGATTGAGGACATCAGTACTACCAACGGTTCCTGCTGCTAAATCGTTGCTGCTTTGTTCAACAATCGATGAATTCATGAAAATCGCATTGTTGTTGATCGCTTGTGGGGAAATTCGATACAGATGTGCTTCGATCTTTAATTTGTCTTCCAACAACCCGGGTGTATTGATTTTGGTGTGAAGTGCTTCGCCCCACTCTTTGCTTTGATCGGGAGCAATGTATCTTCCGACACCGGCTTCCATTTTCACCCCAAATCCTCCAACAGAAAATTGAGATTCTAAGGTGTGTATGTTAAAGCCAATCACATCTTGGTTAAGACTGTCGGTGTAGGTAAGGTTGTTAAAGCTGTTGATTCCGATAAAACCTTCGGCAGTACTTTTTCTGATTTGTCCTCCGTAGGCAATGTTAGGAATGCTTGTAAATCCACCGTATAAATCGGTTTTACCAACCATTGCTTTCATCGAAAGCCCTCCCGGTAAGTTGCTACCGGTTACGATAAGACCTGTAAATGGTTTTTCACCCCAACGGGCATCTTGAGAAATGTTTCCTCTTTTGTAGAAGTCGAAGTAACGTCTTTCTACACTAGATTCTAACGGATCCCAGGGTGCTCTTTCGAACAAGCTAAATCGATTGTAACCTTTGTTTGAGGCTAAGGTTAAATCACTCATAGAAGTCCAGTGAATACCTCCGGCCTGAACGGCAAAAGAACCAAAGTTGGTGTCAATAGAACCGTAAAAGTTGATTCCAAGGTGTACAATCAGACTTCCTCCCAATCGTGTTCCGTTGATGGGGTCGTATATACTCGGGCGATTGAGTTCTGCTACTTTTACGCCATACTGAGGTGCGATGTCACCATTCATAAATTGAAAGGTGTACACATCAAACCCCCAAGAAGTCTTTTTTGAAGGTCTACCCGATATGCGCAAAGTTAAGTTTGGCATTTGGCTGTCATCTCCAATAAAAAGGTTGTTGGTTGGTAAGGCAGGGTAGTTTCCTGCGTCAGCTGATTCAGAGGCTATGCCTAGTGTTTTGTAATGTGTGTAGGTTCCTAAAAAACGGTACTCTCCATTGATCTTGAAGGTGTATAGCTTCGGAGATTCCGATTTTGGAAACAAACCAATACCGCTGGATTCGCCGTTATTTAGGCTCAGGTTGGTCTGGGCGTTTGCCGAGAAACCAAAAAGCGCAAAATAGGCAAGTAATCCTATTATTTTTTTCATTTGCTTGTGCATCTGTTTAAGATCTTTGGATTATTCCGGAATCGCTAATTCGCGGGTTTTTGTTTTTACTGACGTACTTTGTGGCATATTCTTGTCTCTCGGATTTACGAAGAACGGAATGTTCGCGTAAGCCAATCGATCTTCACTGTCATTTACGTAAACAAAAAGTCGGTATGGACCTTCTTCTTTTGGTGCTTTGAAGTTTACGGTACCTTTTCCATCATTCTTTTTGATCAAACCCGTCATTGCTGGCGGCTCTTTTTCGAGGTCACCCCCGGCTTTTGTATTGGTGCTTTCTGGGTATATTTTATAAACGTATTTGAGTTTATCGTCACTGTCATCAGAAACGAATATGTTTGCAGCATACATTTCTTCAGCGATTAAATAAATATCTTCTCCTTTTTGTTGGTCGTCCAGACTCAAACTGTCCAGAGAGGGAGCTCTGTTTTCGGGCCATTCACCTTTCCATGACTTTTCAACGACATCGAGTACTTCAGAGCTTTGTCCTCCATTGGAGAAGAGTCCGTACCAGGTTGCCGTGGTTTCTTGCTTTTGTCCCCAAAGGAATACATAGGATCCGATACACATTTCCTGATCTGGATAGATGTGCGTGTTGTATCTTTCGAAATAGCTGTCTGCTTTTTCTCTACTGGTTTGTTCGATTGGAGCTGACCATTTGGTCTTAGCAACCTCCCAATGTCCGTTTGGACCCCATTCTGCAATGATGTAAGGTCCGGTCCAACCCGATGCTCTGATTTTATCACGAATGATGCCTACTTCTCCATACGTGTTGATGGCGTAGATGTCAATATCAGGTGCATTTTCCATAATCAAAGCAACTTCTTTTTCATCAAGACCAGCCGTAACGGTATTTGTTGGGTGGTTTGGGTCTACTTCGTGAATCATTTTGGCAATCTCTTGAACCACATTCCATACTTTCGTGTTGGAGTAGAATAGATCCACTTCGTTACCAATAGACCACATCAACAGGGCAGGGTGGTCTTTGTATTTTTTCACCATTTTTGTGAAGTACTCCAACTGGGCTTTGTTAGCTGCTTCGTTGTCGTAGTCATACCCATGACGCTCATGCTGAACCCACAAGCCCATCATTACGGTTAAACCCAATTCATGAGCTTTGTCTAACACTTCTTGAGCATCGTCAACACTCCAAGTTCGGATTGAGTTTCCGCCTCTTTCGACAACTTCTTCCATGTAGCCAAGTCCACCAGCACCTTTGATGTAGTAAGGCTCTCCACCTCTAAATAGTTGCCAATTTCCATCGACTTGTTTTACTTCAACCTTTACCGCTTGCGCGAAGCTAGGCGTCATAACCAACAAGACAAGTAGCGTCATGATATTTCTTAGGATACTCATTTTCTTCATGTTGAATTTTTTTAAACACAAAAAACCTACCTAATTTTGTTAGGTAGGTTTTTTGATGTTTGTATTACTTTTTAATCAGTTTACTGTGAGATAGATTGCCGTTGATGTCTGCAATCTTTAGCATGTAAATACCTTCAGACAGGCTTGAAATATTGATTTCTTTCTCAATGTTTGTTTGAGTAAGCACCAATTGGCCTGTTAGGTTGTAAATCTCAACGGTATTGATGTTGATGTCTTCTGCAATGGTAATGTATGTTGTCGCAGGATTCGGGTAGATCGTAGAAATAGCAGCTACTCCTTCGAATATACCTATTCCGTTACACGCAGTACCTCCGTAAGACTCACATTCTGCTGCACCAAACTCATCGTTGTATGCTCCATAAGAGTTGTCGTACTTACAGCCATCTGCCGGAAGGTCCGCACAAGAAGCGTAAACACACAGGATGTTTCCGTATTGGTCTTCTGCTTGAGTCGTTGCGGATGCATTGTAGTTGGTCGCTTTTTCATCGATACAGCCTTCTTCAGTTGTACCAGATCCATCACCTTCACAAGGTTGACCACCGTAACCCGTACAGTCAGCTGCTCCAAATCCACCATCAACAAAGGCTCCAAATACGCCGTCTGTTGCATAAATACATCCAGGCTCTGGAATGTCATCACAAGAAGCATAGGCACATACGATGTTTCCATTTGCATCTACGGATTGTACGGTTGCATTGGCATTGTAGTTGGTCGCTTTACTGTCTGTACATCCGTAAACAGTTCCGTCGTCTGTACATGGAGTACCACCGAATCCAGAACACTCTGTAGCACCAAATCCTTCAATAAAAGGAGCAAATAATTTTTCTGTTGCGTAAATACATCCAGACTCTGGAATATCGCTGCACGAGGCATAGTCACATTTAATGTTTCCATCTCCATTTTTATCTACGATGGTTGCATCTGCATTGTAGTTCACAGCATCTGAGTCCATACAACCCGAAACTCCGACGGGTGCTTCATTAGAACAACTTCCGTATCGAACAACATCCAAAGTCATGGCTGTTGTTCCAACGGTAATGTAACGATCGTTGTATTGACCTGTTCCACAACCTCCAGCGGCTATTGTGTTTGCATCTTCAAATCCTTCCCATGATTCAAATGAAGGTTGGTTTCTGAATTTGTAGGTATGTTGCTGGTTCGTTTCAAGCTCAATCGTCACGCTCCAAATGTTGTTGGCTCCTTCTGTCATTAAGTATCCGTTTTGACCGAGTCCACCTCCTGCAAGGTAAACTCCATCTTCATGCGGTTCTACACCCGTCATGTTTACTTGGAATGTCACGTTTACTTTATCCGAAACAGGGACCACAACCTCTTGTGAGTCAAATCGAATGTCATCAACATAGTAGGTTGAGTTTATCGTACCGTCACCTTTCGTACCGTTGTTAAAGATGATAACAAGATCGTAAAGAACGTCAGAAGGTTGCTCATCACCGAAGTTAACGGTCAGTTCTTCCCATTCGTTTGCTTTTGTCGTTGTGGCGATGAATTCACCTGTATTTTTACCCCCACCTTCATACTTAAACGTTACTGGAATGTTCGCTTTAGGAGAATAAACTTTAACTTTTAAGATAGAGTCTTCGAAGAAGTCAATGATTTCCGTAGTGATCGTTGTACCTGCATAGGTTTGTCCGTCTGCATTTCGCACGACTTTAAAAACCTTATCACTGGTGTTAATTCCGGTTTTGGATGGGTTGTCTGTTATTTCTGCTGCCGCACCTTCCCAAGCTTTGTATTGGACATTTCCGCTCTCAAAGTAAACGGGAAGTGATGCGCCGTATAGACATGAACCATCATCTTCGGTTGCTCCATCATTGTAATTTAGAGCACTCGAATTGGTACATCCGTAAGATACCACACCATCACAGCTGGACGAACAAGTACCGAAAGTGATTCCTGTAACGTTTCCAGAACCTAAAACCCATTGGCGGTTTGCGTAATCTGCACCGTTAATTGGAGCGCAAGAAAAATCACCGGCTGGAACTAGGTTTTCAGCGAAACCGTCCACCACTAATTTGTACTCCATGCTCTCTGTAGGGTCTAGAGTAAAGGTCCAAGTACCGTCTCCATTACTTGCAGCCTCAGGGCCTCCAATCGGATTCCAACCCCACCAAGGGCCCGTTATTCGAACCGATTCAGCATCTGTACATACGTTTGCTGTGATTGTTAATTGAGCCTGGGAATAAAGCCCAGTCATTAAAAATAATAAGGAGAATAAAAGTGTTTTTTTCATCTTACCTGTGTTAGGGGGTTGTGTTTTGTTTTTAAAAATACATCGGAAGTAAATATACAAAAAAAACAATATGTATATATCGTTTCAAAGTATATTACTTCAAATTTTTCCCGAATGTATGAAAAAAGCAACAATTATGAAATAAAAAAAAGCGTTAACATGGTCTCGTATGATAAATGTTAACGCTTTTCTGGATAGTTTCAGTAACTAGGTCAGCTCAATGGTGATTTTGTTGTTTGTTTTGTTGAACAATTCTTTAAAATTGTCTAGCGTTATAGAAGCATTCTTTTTGCCTCTTTTTCCTTTTACTTTCTGACCGTTGATGGTTACGTCACCAATACCGTATTCTCCATAATCAAGGCCTTTCTCGTTTTGGTACGTAACATCGATGGCGTAGCCTCCATAATTTGTGGAAATATGAGCAACTCCTTCTTTGTTGAAGTATTCTTTGGAAAGTTTTGGTTCCAAATGAAGGTCACCAAAAATACCTTTAACTCCAAAAACTTGAGTGATAAGGGTAAGTAGGTACCATGATGAAGATCCTGTCAAATAAGCGTAAGCCCCCTTGTTTTGGTTGTCAAAATAAGAAGGTACCCCAGGGAATATTTTGGCAGTAGCCGTATTGTTGGCAATTTCATAAACCTCTTTCATGATCTCATTGGCTTGTGCAACGAGTCCAATGTCATAAAGTGCATAGGCCAGCATGATGTTTTGTTGTACCCATTTACTTCCGTGTTCTTTGTAACCGTATACAAATCCCGTGATACGACCGATATTAAGATCAATGTTTTTGAACTCAGACGTCAAGCGAATGCCCGGTATGCCATCGTCTTTAAGAATCTTTTTGATGGATTCGTAGACTTCAGCGGACATTTTTTTGTCTGCAATCTTACACAAGATTGGCATTACCTGAGAGGTCAAGTCCATCATCACGCCGTCTTCTTTTTCACCACCAATTCTGTTTTCTAGATTGTCGTAGTGTCCGTTAAAGAATCGGTCACCTTCTTTGGTTTGTACAATTTCTTGCTCAAGAATGTGCGCTGAGATGTGTTTTGATTTGCTCTCTAGATCTATGATAAGGTCATCAATTAAAACCATCTTTTTATTTCCCGAAACGGAATGGGCAACACTCTTGAAGTACTTGTCGAGAAGTTCTCTTTTCGCCTTTGGCGATTGGTAGTCAATTCGGTATTGTCCCGGTAGATAATCCAACAATAGGGTTATCTCTTCTAAAATCGCAATCGATTGAACCCCTGAAGCTTTTATTTTCTTCAGAATATCGGTAAGTATGATAAAGTTGTAAGCATAAAAGCTAAAGAAACAAACGCTGGCACCTTTTTCACGGGCCATGTCGTAAGTATCATTCCAATCGGCTCCTTCCAGAAGAAGTATGTTTTGATCACTTACATTGTAAAACGCAGAGAGCTGCTGAATCAACAAGTGTTCAAAAATGGATGCTGTGTAAATTTCATTGTCTGATGTTCTTTGTGAATGACCTTGTTCGTCTTCCCAGTTGCCATCAATCATTTTACTACGATTGATGAACATGTCTTTCCAGTAAGTAATTTCTTTATTTAAAATATCTAAATCACCGGTCTGGTTCAGGTAAAAGTTCAATACAAATACCGGCCATGTACCGTGGTCACACCAAGTACGAGGGATGTTATTTCGGTCGGCTTTGAATTCACCCGGTTGCTCACCAATGATGGTGGCATTGGTTCCGTCAATACGTATTCCTTTAAAGCAGTTTACGATTTCTTCGTGCGCACTTTTAGGGTCAACCAAGAAGATGGAAAGTAAATCTTGCCACAGGTCTCTCCAGCCTCTTCCGCCTCTTCCATATCCATAGTCTGGTAAAAAAGAGTTTCCGAATATTTGACGACACTTTACTTGGTATTCAATCCATTTCACCCAATTGTCATAGTGTTTGTCTCCGGTATGTATGTCAACACTGTTTAATTTCTCTTTCCAGAAGTTGAGCGTAGCTTCAAGGATTTCTTCTACTTTGTCAACGTCACCATATTTTTCCTTCCACGCATCTAAGTCTTCCGTGTGGTCCGTGATACCATGAACGATGATGTAGTCTACTTTTTCACCAGGAGCTAATGTTTTCTCTTCAAAGTTAAGTCCGGCTACCGCTTCTTTACCGTGCAGTTCTAGATCAGACAGATCTGGAGCTTTTAGATCTTTGTATATGGCCTCTGGATTGTCTAATGAGCCACTTTGACCGATAAAGTCGTGAAGTCTTGCCCAGATCCCTTTTGGTTTTGCACCATTTTCGCCAAATCCCAAAACCACGTAATTGGTGTAGTTTACAGAGTGGCTGCTCTCATCATGCATAATTTTTGGCTTGATGCGAACGCCATACTCTTCAACAAAGTTTTCTTGGAACATGGTGGTTACCTGTCTGTGGTCTCGTACATTGTCTGCAGATCGACCAAACATTGGAAGGGCATATGTAGGGCGGAAGGTTTGATTTTCCGAACCGGTATTGCTTACTGTTATTTTAAGGAGCTCTACAAAGTCATCATTCTCTGGAATAAAGGTCGTGATGGTTGCTTCAAGCCCCGTTTCATTTTGCTTTCTTTTGGTCGTAAAAGCTCCAATGTTGGCAGAAATGGAATAGTCATCCTTTGGGGAGTCCCACTTGTTTGACTTTTGGAATACACTCTGTCCTGTTGCTGACCAAGGGTCTTTATTGTCTGCCTTAATCCAGAAGTTTCTGCTCGAAATGTTTCGATGAATCTCTTCGGTTACGGTTGGCGTAGTCAAATAGTGGTGAAAATCTTTACACACATCTCCCTTGAGCTCAGGTGTAACAAATGACTTCATCCCATTGGTGTTCATTAAAGGGAAGTACAATACAGGTAAATGGTTCGCGTTTTCTACGTAAAATGAACCGTCATTTTCTTTGCTAAATTTCCAGCTAACACCGGACGTGGATGATTTTTTTGTCGACATTACTTCACTAATTGTTTTTCGAGTTCTTCTAATGATTTTCCTTTGGTCTCTGGCAGTATTTTAACCAAGACAAAAAAGCCGATTAATGCAATGATTCCGAATATAAAAAATGTGAGTGAATTTCCTAAATTGGACAATTCCCAAGGGAAAACAAGTTGCACAATAGAGCTAATAAAAGAGTTTATGAAAGCAATAGAGCCTATTGCTAGTCCTCTGTATTTTAGAGGGAACAATTCAGACAACAACACCCACATTACCGGGCCTAGAGAGAAAGCAAAACAAGCAACAAAACCTAAGATTCCTATCAAGATTAAAGTAGAGTTAATTGTGGTTGCTGCTTCTAAAATAGCGCCATCATTTTTGTTAAATACTTTGGCACCAATAATGTTCTTTATCTCATTTTTAAAATCAACATCATTTGTATAGACTTTGTCTGCTATGGATTCTAAATCACTTGAATTCGAAAACTCGAATTGATCGATATGCTTCTGTTTTAATTGATAAGTAGCTTGGTTAAATCCGAAAGCACATACCAACAAACTAACAGAGATACCCGCTACCCCAACTAGTAACAAAGGCCTTCTACCCATCCTATCTATTAAATAAATAGCTACAAAAGTAAACACTACTGAAATGGTACTTAATAGAACACCTGAAGAAAACGCAGCATCAGTACCGATTCCTGTTTGTTTGAAAATAGAGGTTGCGTAAAAGTAAACGGCATTAATACCCGTAATTTGTTGTAAAACCCCAACAACCAAACCAACGATCAAAATAAATCGCAAGGACGGGTTAAGTAACTCTTTAATTTTCACGACAGATTTCTTTTGATCGGTAGCAGTATTTTCTTCAATAGATTTAATTTCTAAGTGCCCTACTTCATCTCCATGAATTTTTATACAAACTTTTTTAGCTTCAGCTGTGTGGCCATTTAAATATAGCCATCTCGGGCTTTTTGGTACAAAAAACAAAAGTAAAAAATACAACACTGCAGGTATAAATTCGACACCCAGCATCCATCTCCAAACATTTTCATCGGTAAGTGATACACTATCCGCTGTATTGTATTTATTGAAGAAGTAATTGCTTAGAAAAGCGGCAAAAAAACCAAAAACAATATTGAGTTGCTGTAAAGAAACTAATTTCCCCCTATTTTCAGCCGTAGAAATTTCGGCAATATACATTGGGGCTAAAACGAGAGCTGCACCAAATGCAAAACCTCCAATCATCCTGGCAATGTAGAGCATTTCGTAAGAAGATGCTAGCGCTGAAAATATCGCAGAAACCGCATAAAGTAGCGCGACCATAATTAACAACTTCTTTCTTCCTATTGCATCACTTAACCTTCCAGAAAAAAGCATGGCAATCATTGCTGCAAAAGATGGAGAGCTGACCACCCATCCAGATTGTATTTCTGTTAAATCAAATTCTGGACCAGCAAAAGTCATAACACCAGAGATGATCCCTGCATCAAATCCAAAAAGAAAGCCGCCTAAAGCGACGATGAGACTAATGGATATTATCTGTGATTTATTTTTCATTACCAGTAAGTTTTAGTTTGACTTGGGGGTCGGCAAATATATTATAAAAAATCTTGTATTCCACACACCGAAGCTATATATTTGCGTCGAAATTACGCTTATTTATACGGCGTTACACTGCATTGGTGTAACGTCTACAATTTATATCCTCTCTGAATATTAAGCCCCTAATGTTAGTAGTTGGGAGGTTTTTAGCAAAAATCACATCGATGATGAATGAAAATGATACACATACAACTGGGGCTTTGAAAGATGCTGATATTGTTGTTTTTGGCGGATTAGGTGACTTAGCCCTACGCAAATTATACCCGGCATTGTTTCACAGACTTCAAGCAGGGCAAGTGAATGTAAACTCTAAGGTTTACGCCATTTCAAGAGCGGAAAAAAGTCCAACTGAATTCACGGAGCTTCTCAAAGAAAAGCTTAGCGTTAGTCTTCGTGGAGAAAAGCCTGAGGATGTTCAGAAGCTTATTGATATGTGTACTTACGTTCGAGCAGATTTGTCTCAAGATGATGCATTGGCAGATCTAAAGCCTTACATGAGAGACAATAAAGAAATCGTTCGAGTCTTTTATTTTTCTACATCTTCTTCACTTTTCGGTAGTATCACTAAGAATTTGAGTGCGCAGAACTTAATTAATGAGCAATCTCGAGTAGTATTGGAGAAGCCATTAGGAAACGATTCGGCTTCTTCGAAAGCGATCAATGATGAGATTTCTGATTTCTTTAATGAGTCACAGATATTTAGAATTGATCACTACCTAGGTAAAGAGACGGTCCAAAACTTAATGGTTCTTCGTTTTGCAAACGATCTTTATGAAAACGCATGGAATTCCCAAAACATTGAAAATGTTCAGATTACCGTTTCTGAATCTTTAGGCGTAGAGACTCGAGCCAACTATTACGACAAATATGGGGCTCTACTGGATATGGTGCAAAACCACCTTTTACAATTGTTGTGTTTGGTCGCTATGGAGCCGCCAAGTGTTCTTGGGGCAGACAATGTTCGTGATGAAAAACTTAAAGTCTTAAAATCACTTCGCTTTTTTGACGAGAAGATGATTAAAGAACAAACGGCGAAAGGTCAGTACATCAAGGGTGCTATTGATGGGGAGCATGTATCCGGTTATTTGGAAGAATTAGACGATGATTCATCAAATACAGAAACATTTGTAGCCATCAGAGCGAACATTGATAACTGGAGATGGGCAGGAGTTCCGTTCTACCTTAGAACGGGTAAACGAATGTCCAAACGTCACTCAGAAATTGTCATCAATTTTAAGAACGTACCTCACAGTGTGTTTCCTGACGATAAGCCTATTGACAATAACAAATTAATCATTAGCCTTCAGCCTGAAGAACGTATTGAACTTGTTCAGAACGTAAAAGTTCCGGGTCCGGGAGGTTACAGATACCAGCCCACATCTTTAGTTCTTGATTACAGTTCCTCCTTTACCGATCGTTTTCCAGAAGCTTACGAACGTTTGATTATGGATGTGATCCGAGGCAATCAAACTTTGTTTATGCGCAAGGATGAAGTAGAAGCGTCCTGGGATTGGGTTGATTCAATTACCAAATTTTGGAAAGAAACAGGAATGAAAAACAAGTCGTATGAAGCCGGAACCGATGGTCCTGGAAACGACGTTTTATTAAAAGGACATGAGTGGAATGAGTAGTACAAGCTTAAATTTGCAAGAAAGAGTTTTCGAAAATGCAAGCATTCTAGAAGATGCTTTAGCCCAGGAAATTGCGACTGAGATTCAGAAACAATTGGATCAAGGTAAGCACGCAAAACTCCTGTTGTCAGGAGGTAGTACGCCCGTTAATTTATACGCTAAATTATCACATTTTGATCTTGATTGGTCTAACGTGATTGTTGGGCTTGTTGATGAACGCTATGTATCTTCAAATGATAAAGACAGCAACGAGCGTCTGATTAAGTCATCTCTGTTACAGAATAAAGCATCTGAAGCCAATTTCATCGGGATGGTCTTCGATACGGTGAACTCCGACGAAAACTTAAAGCAGGCTACCAAAGAGAACAACCCCTTTTACGACGAATCCACGTGTGTTATATTGGGTATGGGAACGGATGCACACACGGCCTCTCTATTCCCTGGAGATGCCAGTTCACTGGTTGGTTTAAAGCAAGGAAACCCCCAGGAACCTTTAGTTTGTACAGTTTCACCGAACGAACCGAAGCAGAGAATTAGTTTTACCATAGACAGTCTTTTGAACACCAAAAGACTCTTTTTATATTTTACTGGAACGGAAAAAATGGATTTGTTTGCGGAAGCAAAAAAGCTTCATGAGCCAAGTCAATTTCCAATTTCTTCATTCATTCATCAGGAGCAAAAAATGCTTGAATTATTTTGGGCTAACAAAAAATAATTATGAACAAGACGATTTTAGAAGTCACACAGAGAATTATTGATCGTAGTAACGATACACGGTCACAATATTTGAAACAAATGAAATCTCAGGCAGCAGACACGGTTTCCCGTTCTGCATTGTCATGTGGTAATATTGCCCATGCGATGGCCAGTTGTTCAGATCACGAGAAAACGGATTTGATTGGAAGTAAAAAAGCCAACATTGGAATCATCACAGCCTTTAACGACATGTTGTCGGCACATAAAACGTACGAAGATTATCCAAAATCAATCCGATCAAGTGCCCTTAAGTACAATGCCGTAGCTCAGGTAGCTGGTGCAGTACCAGCCATGTGTGATGGAGTAACTCAGGGAGAAGCTGGAATGGATTTATCTTTATTCAGTCGTGATGTGATCGCGTTGTCAACCATCGTGGGTTTGTCTCACAATATGTTCGAGTCCGCTTTGTGTTTGGGTATCTGTGATAAAATTGTCCCTGGCGAGCTAATCGGAGCCTTAAAATTTGGATATTTACCGATTATATTCGTTCCTGGAGGGCCAATGAAAACCGGTATTTCCAACGAAGAAAAAGCCAAAGTTCGAAGAGACTATGCGGAAGGTCTTGTCGACAGAGATGCCTTACTGAAGTCAGAATCTAAGGCCTACCACTCTTTAGGAACGTGTACTTTTTACGGAACGGCAAACAGCAATCAAATGCTCATGGAAATTATGGGCTTGCAATTGCCAGGTTCATCATTCGTAAATCCAGACACACCCCTTCGAACTGCATTAACGGATCATGCTGTTAAAGTTGCAGCTGAAACCACAAGCTTGGGCGATAATTACCGTCCGATGTATGAGATTGTTTCTGAAAAGACGATTGTGAACGCCATCATTGGTCTATTAGCTACAGGAGGTTCTACTAATTTAACCATTCACTTGGTTGCCATTGCAAAATCTGCCGGTATTCAAATCAACTGGCAAGACTTTTCAGATTTATCTGCTGTAATTCCATTGCTTACCAAAATGTATCCTAACGGCTCCGCTGATGTGAACTATTTCCAAGCAGCTGGTGGGATGTCATACTTAATCAAGTCTTTACTTGAGAACGGTCTTTTGCACCAAGATGTTTATACCATTTTGGGTCATGGACTAAATACTTACACCAAAGAGCCATTTTTAAATGATGGAGAACTGATTTGGCGTGACGGTCCAGAAAAATCTTTGGACACAAAAGTATTAACTTCTGTAGAAAATGCTTTTTCTAAAACAGGAGGGGTAAGAGTTCTGAAAGGAAATTTAGGGACTTCCGTGATTAAAATATCTGCAGTTAAAGAAGAAAACTGGATCGTAGAAGCTCCGGCTGTTGTTTTTGAAGATCAAGAAGAGTTGTTGGAAGCTTTTAAAAGAAAAGAGTTAAATAAAGATTTTATTGCCGTTGTGCGTTTTCAAGGTCCAAAAGCAAAAGGAATGCCTGAATTACATAGGTTGACTCCGGTGTTGAGTATTTTGCAAAATAACGGCTTCAAAGTTGCTTTAGTTACCGATGGAAGAATGTCTGGTGCTTCTGGAAAGGTCCCAGCGGCAATACATGTATCTCCTGAAGCGATGGATGGTGGATTACTACCAAAACTTCAAAATGGTGATTTGTTGAGACTCGATGCTACAACAGGTGAGTTAACTTGTTTAAATGAGGCAGAGGTTCAAGCAAGAACCGCTCCCGAAAATCCAATCATTAACCAAGAAGGTTGTGGTAGAGAGTTGTTTGGGAATTTCAGAAAATTAGTTCAACCAAGTGAGCAAGGTGCTTCCGTATTATTTTAAGCGATATGAGTCAAAATAACATTAGAACTGTATTAGAAGGCAACCCGGTTGTACCTGTTGTCAAAATTCAATCTTTGGAAGAGGTTGTTCCTTTAGTAACCGCTCTTCAAGATCATAACATCAACTGTATCGAGATCACTTTGCGTACAGATTGTGCGATTGATGCTTTAAAACTTGCCAAAGAGTGCTCCAACGACAACTTTTCTGTTGGTGTGGGTACTGTAGTAAATACCAAGCAGCTTGCTCAAGTTGTGGATGCAGGGGTAGACTTCATCGTATTGCCTGGCCTAAACAACGAATTAGTTGACGCACTCAAAGAGGTTAGCGTACCTTTTTTACCTGGAGTTGTTACTCCTAGTGAGATGATGGCATGTTTAAGTTTGGGTTGGGATACGCTTAAGTTTTTCCCTGCCAATATTGCTGGTGGTCTCAGTGCTCTAAAAACATATTCACAGGTTTTCTCTCAAATTAAGTTTTGCCCAACAGGCGGAATTTCAAAAGAAAACTATCCCGAATATTTAGCTTTAGACAACGTTATTTCTGTAGGCGGTTCATGGATCCAAAAGGACTTAAACGTATAGTCTAGTATTCATTGTTGTTGCAAAACTGGTAGAACACTGCAGGTTTGCCTTTTCTTCCGGTTTTATTGACGTGAGAAGTCTTAAAGACAATCCCTTCCTTTAAGATTTGTTTCCTAAAATTTCTTTTGTCTATTTTTTTATTTAAAACTTCTTCATGCAGCTTTTGCAGCTGTGGCATGGTAAAGTTTTTGGGTAAAAGAATGGACGACATTTTATAATCCAACTCTTTCTTTAAGAAGTTTAAAGCTTCGTCGATGATTTGATTGTGGTCAAAGGTCAGTTCAGGAATTTCATCGATGCTTGTCCAGATTACTTCATCTGCAAAATAGGATGCTTTGGGTTTAAAGTCCTGAATGTCCACCAGGGAGATATAGCCAACTGTAATGACCCGTTCTTCTGGATTTTTTCTAAAACTCTTAAGCCAGATTTGATCTTTTGGTTGTTTGACGCGTTTAGGATTACTGAACACAGCAAATTGCTTCAAGTATATCTCATCAATGGATGTAAGCCTTTTTAAAATTCGCTTTGCTGCAGGGTTTAATTCCTCATTAGCCTTGATGAGATCTCCCGGTAAAGCTGTTTGGGTTTTGTTACGGCTTTTTAAAAGATTTTTAGGATTTTCTTTTTTGGTAATTAGTAAGACTTTTAGACTAAGGTCTGTGTCAAATCCAAAAATGACACAGTCGACCGAAACATTTATTTTTGACATATTATATTATTATTATTATTGAATTGTACAGCCGTTAAATTATTGAAATAACAGCATAATTAATTCATTTAACACATGGAGGTGTGTTTCTATGTGTTTTTAAATCAAGCAATTATTGTGCCTTAACACTTATTTCAGTAGCATTCCAATCTGAATTCTTCATCAGTATATCTTCTATGGTTGTCAGCTCTTCACGAAAAGCATTAGGGCAAGCTCCCTTGAACTTTATTTGATGTTACTTTTTTTTTTGTAGATTTGTGGATACCATGTATTTACATTAGGTTTTAGTATCTTTTTTCCTTGTAGTTTAATTTACAACGCTACAGGTTATTCCCTTCCTACTATTAAAATTATTCCTCCCGCGATTGGCTGCTTAAATGAAACGTTGAGTTAAAACTTGATTTTTGAAAGTTTTATTTGTGATTAGTTGTCTGTTGTTAACTGTTAAGTTGTTTCGAAAACTTACAATTTAAAATAAGACGATTACCTTTTAATGAATAATGAATAAAATAATAGGATGAAAAAAAAAATAAAAGCATTCACCTTGGTCGAGTTGATGGTCGTATTAGCCATTGTTGGAATATTGGTTTTGTTAGCCCTGCCTAATTTGATGCCACTAATATCGAAAACGAAGAGTACCGAAGCAAAAATTCATTTGGAGCATATATACAATTTAGAAAAAAGTCATTTCTACATGTATTCGTCTTATTCGGATGACCTTACTGCGATAGGTTATCAGCAGGAAAAGAGCGTTTTAGAAGGGGGCAATGCCAATTACAGAATTGAAATTGTTGAGGCAGCACCAACAGGTTTTACAGCCCATGCAATTGCCGTAGTCGACTTTGATGGTGACGGGCAATTCAATACTTGGTCAATGGATCAGGACAAACAGTTACTTGAAATTATTACAGACTAATGTTGCTCTTTGGTTTAGGGTTGATCGTCGTTTCATTATTGATCATGATGTACGAGGACTATCGATATCGGGCAATTTCCGTTAAGTTTTTGGCAGCATTTTTTATGGGAAGTTTTCTTTTTGGTTTTGTACAAAATGAGCTTTCAGAGTGGCTCGTAAACTTCTTACTGAATAGTTTGTTGTTGGTCTTTTTATTGTTGGTGATCCAGCTGTATTATAAGTTCCGGTTTAGAACAGGAGGTTGCTTTGTAGATACTGTGATGGGCAAAGGGGATCTTTTGTTTTTTTGGGCACTTGGGGCCGTGTTCAGTCCAATTAACTTTTTGATCACGTTAAGTTTTCTGTCTTTGTTGAGTATTGTTCTTTCTCTGCCTTCAGTGATTGTAAAAGGTAGGCAATATAAACTTCCTTTAATTAGTTTTATGGGGCTGGGACTGATCTTAGAGTTTGCCATGGTTTATAAATATGATATTTCTGTGGGGAGTGATTCACAGCTCTTGTTATTCGTTACAAAATGGATAAGTTAGAACAGATACATATACCTGCAGAAGTACTGCAATGTGTTCAGCCCGATTGGGCCGAGCATTATCGTATTGTTCCAATGCAGCAACGCAACGGCACTTTGGTTTGCTATGCTGATAAACACAGCTTGCCAAGTCAATCTGACCTGCGAGTTATTTTAAACAGAGCTTTAGAATTTACACCTGTTGCATCTGAGCAAATAGATGATCTGTTATCCAAATATTACAGAAGACACCATGCAGATAAGGCTTCAGTAGTTTATAAAGTCAACACCGAAGAAGACCTGTTGAAAGGGCTTATAAATGAGGCCATGCAAATGGGTTCTAGTGACATTCATATTGAGAAATATGAAGGAAAAGCACGAATCAGGATGCGTGTTGATGGCAGACTTGTTGAGCGTTTTGTGATTGAATCTGAACAGTACCCCATACTCATCAACAAAATTAAGATACGCGCCAAATTGGATATTGCAGAAAAGCGTTTGCCCCAAGACGGACGTATTACCCATGATCAAATGGATCTGAGGGTTTCTGTGATGCCTTCACAATATGGAGAAAAGGCGGTGCTCAGACTTTTGAATAAACAATCGGGAGACAAATCTCTGGTGGAGCTGGGTTTTAGTGCAAGGCAGGAAAGCGATTACCTGAAAGCCCTTTCAAAAAGTCAGGGATTGATACTCATCAGTGGTCCTACGGGTTCCGGTAAAACCACCACTTTATATTCTTCTTTAAAAGAGTTGAACACCGACAGGGTGAACATTGTGACCATTGAAGACCCGGTTGAATATACCTTACAGGGAATTAATCAGGTTCCCTTAAGAGAAGAAATAGGATTGGATTTTAGTTCGGCCTTGAGAGCTTTTTTACGGCAGGACCCGGATATTATTATGGTTGGAGAGATCCGTGACCCGGATACCGCACAGATGGCAATCCGAGCATCACTTACGGGCCATTTGGTTTTTTCTACCATTCACACCAATTCTGCCTGGGGTATTGTATCGCGACTTTTAGACATGGGCATCCCCGAATTTTTAATTGCAAGTACCTTAAACTTGGTGGTGGCGCAGAGGTTGGTCAGACTTTTGTGTGAACATTGCAAGCAACCCGAGCCGGTTACAAGTGAGCAAAAGCAGGTGCTGCCCAATCGAATGTGGTCGAGTACTCTTCAAAAGCCCGTGGGTTGTCAAAAATGTTACCACACTGGCTACAATGGAAGAAAAGCCATATACGAAGTGATTCCTATTGAAAACGGTCTTAGAGAAAAATTGGCTGCCTCGGAATCTGAAATAAAAGAAGAATTAAAAAAGCAAGAGCTTCGATTTTTATCGGACAGTGCCTTAGAAGTATTGGAGCGTGGAGAAACCTCCTTTTCAGAAGTATATCAAATGTTAATATAAGTTGTAATGAGAATAATTCGGGTGGTTAAATGGGTGGTTTTTGTTTTGTGTTTCACCAGTATACAGATGCAGGCACAGACAAATCTAAATCGTTTTGTGTCCTTACAGAACGCCTTAGATTCCTTATCGGAGGATATGAGGGGATTGAATGGAGAAGTAGAACTTTCGGTAAGTGAGATACGCTTAGATGAGCTTTTGAGAGCCTTGGCATTAAGTCACGACTTAAACTTAACTGTGGAAGAGGGCTTAAGTCAAAGAGTGGTGGGTAATTTTTCTCAGGTGCGCGTAAAAGATGTCATCGTATTTCTGACCAAAAAATACCATCTAAAAGTTGATTTTTCAGGGTCTATTTTATCCATTTCCAGTTATGAAGAATTGCCCGAACCACCGGAATATAGACCTATAGATCTACAGTTTGATGAAGAAACAGGTTTTTTAAGTTTTGACTTGAGAAATGACAGTCTCGTAAGCGTTAGTAAAAAGATCACATTGTTAACGGGGATGAACTTATTGGTTCCCAGGGCGTTGCGTAATGAGATGTTGACGGGTTTCATCAAAGATGTTTCTTTAGACGAGGCCATTCAGAAGTTGGCACTAATTAACGAACTTGAGGTCAGAGCATCTTCCTCGGGAATTTATGTGTTTGAAAAACCACAGATGCTAAATAACAATAGCCGTTCAAATGCCAAACAGACTTATCGAAGTTCTGGGGAACTTAGGGTGAGAGTAGATAGTATTTCGGACATTAGCATAGTAGCAGAAGGGGCAGACCTTCGTGCAGTTCTGGAACAGACCTTCGATTTGTTGGGTCAGGATTACATGATTTTTGGTGATATTGAAGCTCAGCTTACGGCAGAGCTTAGGCATGTGCATCTCGATAGTCTATTGGATGTAATTCTGAATGCTTCAGATTACACCTACCATTTAAAACAAGGCATCTATTTTATTGGAGAACGCAAATTGGAGGGGCTCAGAGATTTACAGATCGTATCCATCAAACATCGTTCTTGCGTAGAACTGTCCAAGTGGATTCCCACAGAAATTAAGAAAGAAGTATTTGTTCAAGAGATGCCAGAACTTAACGCTTTGGTTCTAGAAGGTTCAAAGGTGGCTGTCACTCAGATTAGAAAGTTCATTACCGACATCGACCGATCTGTCCCTGTGGTGATGATAGAGATACTTATCGTCGATTACATAAAGTCAAACGGTTTGGATATTGGAGTTGAAATGGGTCTTGCCAAGGAAGCCGTGAAAACTACCGGTCAATTTTTCCCAGGGATAAATTCCACAAACGGACAAGGCTCCATCAATAAACTCATCAATGCATTTGAAGGATTTGGCGCCTTAAACGTGGGTTCTGTGGTACCTAACTTTTACATGAACATCAAAGCCATGGAACAGAATGGAACTTTGGACATTAGGAGTACTCCGGTACTCACGACGCTTAATGGACAAGAGGCATCCCTATCTATTGGAAATACGGAATACTATGTGGTTGAAACCAATAATTTAATAGGTACGCAAAATCCACAAAGTCAAAAGACCCGAAATTGGAAGAGTGTCAAAGCGGAATTAGGTGTGAAGATCACTCCAAACATATCTGCGGACAACAACGTCACCTTAGCCATAGAGGTAAAGCAATCTAACTTTACCGCACGTATTGAGCCCGATGCACCTCCAGGGCAAGTTTCAAGGACTTTCAATTCATTGATTCGCGTTAAAGATGGCGACATGATATTATTGGGAGGGCTAGAAGAAATTAAAAATAACGACAGCGGAACAGGGGTGCCTTTTCTATCACGAGTACCCTTATTGAAGTGGCTTTTCTCAAAACGCATTAAGGATAAAGACGATAAGAAATTGAACCTTTTCATTAAACCAACCATCATCAACTAATGATTAAATCCGTTTTAGATAAATGGTGTCAAAACACCTATTTTATAGGGATTGATTTTGAATTTATCACCAAAGATGAACTTAGGGTTACCCTTTGCGTACTTAAAAGGAGGGCGAAAGAGTTAAAGCAAGTTCATACCAGTGTTTTTGACTCGTATTTGTCTTTATTCGATGCATTAAAAGCGTATGGGAACATACCTATCTACTTGAATATTAGGGGCGAGGGTATCATTCAGCATTGCTCTGTAGATGCGAAGGCTCCCGCATACACAAAAGAGCTTTTACAGAGTTTGTACCGAATAGAAGATGTGCAATTGAGTGCTTTTGCCAGAGAGGCACTTGTTAGCTCTGTAATCGATAAATTCAAGGCAGAAAAAAGACTCGTCTTAGGCGTACACATAGGAGTCAACATAGCTCCCATACTTAGCATCATTGAAACAGCTCGAATACATTTCAACAAATCTCTTCTAAAAATAGATGATCTTCAGGTCGAGTATCTAAATCATATCGCGCATGGCGAGAAAATGAGGAATTTCATTCAGACCACTGACGATGTTTTGAGTGTCGCAGAGGCTTGTAGTTTTTCTTCTGCTTTATCAGCTGTGAGTAATGAAAATAGCAACATTCAAGGCTTAGCTGTTTTAGAACAAAATGCCAAAGAGTTCTTGTACCAGAGAAGGTATAAGATGCTTTTACATACATCTTTAATTTTTTTGCTCACATTGCTTTTAGGGAATTACCTGGCTTTTAACCACTACTTTTCAGAGAACAGCATACTTAAGGAAAAAATAGCGATTTCTGAGACTGAGCTGGCAGCGGTAGCGCAGAAAAAGGCAGAATTGCAAAGCAAAAAACAGTTTGTGGTTCTAAATGGTTTAGACATGAGTTCACAATTGGCCTTTTATGCAGATCAGTTGGCTTTACTTTTACCTGTCGACACTTATTTGGAGTTTTTGAATCTATGTCCCAAGGAGACCTCGAGGCGAGATAAGGAAATCCGTTTTGATAAGACACAGATTCATCTTTCTGGAACCACACGAAATACAAAAAACATTAATGCATACATAGCGCAGATAGAAAAGTTGGACTGGGTGACTGAGGTTGCTATTGAATCCATCATTCCGAAACACCCAAAGCAATGGGAATTTTCATTAATTCTAAAATTGGAAACCTCGTGACCTACCAATCAAAGTACCGTGTCTTACTACTACTTTTACTTCTGCTGCTGTATGCTTCTTATCATTTAGGTGTAAAAAAAACCATTCGGCAGAAAGCCTTGTATGAGCAATATATGGAGCAGATTCAGATCATCGAAAAAGCACCAGATTTAGTATCGAAATACCAAACAGAGCTACAATCTATCGGAAGTAAAATTGTCGGATACGCAGGAGAATGGAACAAGGTAGACGGCGTTTTTTTTGCCTTGTTATCGGAATTGGCATTAAAACACGAGGTGCAAATAGCATCATTGGAACAACCTTATGAGGGAAGCTTTGAACAGTACCGTTTAAAAACCTATCCCGTATCTCTAGACGCATCCTACACAAAAGTCTTGGCCTTAGTAGACGACTTAGACCAGCAGACTTTGGGAAAACCAGTTTCACTCTATTTTTACATGGAAAAAGATAAAAACAAACAAAGAGTGCTCAAAAGCACCTTGTACTACAAAATAATAAGCCGTGGTGAAAAATAAAAAATGGAAGGGCATCCTAGTCGTTTCTGTCTTTCTTATATGGGGACTGATTATCTATAAGCTAATGGACTATAGGGGCGGTGGGCAGTCCGTTTTAACTACCCTTGAACGGGCACCTGACTTGGTAATACAGCCACAAAGACCGAGAGAAACATTGAGCTTGAGTTACCCCAATCCTTTTGGTATGGAAGAACCAAAAGTTGTGGCTTGGGATGGAAACCATACCCATCACCCGGTTCAAAACTTCGTGCCCTGGCCTCATTTGGAATACCATGGTAAGGTAATTGCCAAGAAGAACGACAAGCAAATCAGTATCATCTCTATCGATGCAAATCAGTATTTTTTTCTCCCACGGCAACAGCATGGTCAAATCAAACTTATAGAAGCATGGAGAGATTCGGCTAAAGTGAGTTATCAAGACAGTTTAATCCGAGTGATCTACAAATGAAATGTTGAAAGGAGGAACCTTTATTTACACCCTTTTTATCTTGTTCATTACAAGCATGCTGGCCCTCTTATTTTTGGGTCAAAACCGCTTGTACTCAGATGAGATTTCCCGTATGCAGATTGCAGAGCGTTTGGAGGAAAACTGCCTTTCAGCAATTAACTATGCTTTGGAAATTCCTTCTGAAAGCTTCCAAGAAGGATCTTATATCGACTTGTTTGCAAGGGGTACAGATAGCGTTTTCATTCAAAAATACACCTGGGGTTTGATGGATGTTATCAGTGTTCGGGCCATACACCACAAGCAGCAAAGAACAAAGACTGCGCTTTTGGGGTACCGACCGATAGATTCATTAAAAACAGCTTTGTATCTCAGCGATCGCGAGTCGGCTTTACACCTCAGTGGAGAAAGTCGAATACGAGGTGCTGTCTTTTTGCCCAAGGCAGGCGTAAAGAGAGCTTACCTAGCTGGAGCCCATTATTCTGGAGACAGTCTTATTTATGGAAAACAGTTGCCAAGTCAAAAAACTTGGCCTTTGAGTATTGCGGCTAAAGGCTGGGATACCCCACACCAACAAGCTGAGAGAACGCTTCTGGATGAGGAGTCCACCGTGCATTCCTTTGCCGAGCCCACTTTGGTTTTAACAGAGACGGAAGAGCTGGTGTTGGAAGACATCACATTAAAAGGCAATATATGGGTGCGTTCTGATTCCCTTGTAGAGGTTCATCCAACGGCTGTTTTGGAGGATGTGATTGTAACAGCTCCAGTCATCAAAGTGAAAAGTGGCAGTCGTATTTCAGCACAACTTCTCGCTACCGACAGCCTCATCGTAGAAGAAGATTGCCTTTTGCATTATCCTTCCCTTATCGCTGTGAAATCTCAAAACAACGGTTTCATCAGCCTCGCTGCCAACACTCAGGTATATGGCGATCTGTGGTACAAAAATGGTCAGCATCTCTCTAAAACAAGTGTAGAGGTCAATATTGACGAACAGGCAAGTCTCACGGGACGCCTGATGGCAGAGCAGGGCAACATACAACTGCGTGGAAAAGTTATCGGGGAAGTATTTACAGACGCCTTTATTTTACATCATTCTCTGGGGATTTACAAAAACCATCTCTTGTCGGCGCAGATCGATCGAAGAGCGTTGTGGGAAGCTTATTTATTCCCCATCAAAGCCCGGGAAAAAGATCAAGCAAACGTAATCAAATGGCTCAACGAATGAGAAAAAATACAGCGAAGCTAAAGGCCTTTACGCTTATTGAAAACATGGTATCCATCACACTTCTGTTATTGGTTTTTGTAGGAGCATCCTATGTTTTCTTAGAATTTTCCATGCTGCCCAAATGGCGGCATCAGCTCAAGGCACAAAGTTTTATAGAGCAAGATTACAGCCGCCTCTCTGCAGACCGTTTTTTAGCGCTTAAAGTAGAGCAAAAAGAGAACTATGAAATACAGCGAAAAATAGACCCACAGACCGAGCGTTTGTATTTGGTCAACTACAAAGTAAGTACCGAGAACCGTTTTGTTATGGAAAAAAATTACTACTACCTAAAAAGTGAATAAACACAGAACATACAAAGCCTTCACATTAGTAGAATTATTGCTAGCTATGGCTATTGGGCTCCTTATTATTGCCATGGCTTACATGGCTTTTTTGTTTCTCACCCAACGCTTCATACAGCAAAAAAAGAGCAGTGAAACAATCACAAATACCTACCGTCTAAAAGACCTCTTATCTTGGGATTATCAGAGGGCTCATACAGTGAAGTACGAGGGACGAGATCTGTTTTTAGAGACGAACCAAAGTAATATCATCTATAAAGCACACCCAGAAGAGCAGATGATTATGAGAATCTTAGCGCATAGAACCGATACCTTTTGGTTGCCAAATCAAGGGTTTCAGAGCATGTATGAGTGGGAAGGCACACCTAAAGTCTTGCTGCTCTCTGTAGGGGTAGATGGTACTTTCCTTCCCATAGTGCCAAAGCAAAGCATTCAGCAAAAGATACGATCTCGGTATGAAAATTGACCTGTCACAAATAAAAGAAAAACAACAGCCTAAGCAAAGAACTGCAGGGTCTGGACTACTGAGTAAAGAGATTCATCTTTTTCATTCTCAAAAACTTTCCCATCGTTTTTTTCAGAAGTTTTACCAAGGGCTTCATGATTTGTTGGCCTCCGGCTTGGACCTTATGACCGCTTTTGAAATCATCAAAAATCAACATAAAAAAAAGGAAAAGGCAGCCCTTTCACATTTGCAGGAAGCCCTTTCCGTGGGTCTGTTCCTCTCCGATGCGGTTGCATCTTCCAGGAGTTTCAATCATTACGACACTCATTTGCTCAGGATTGCTGAAAAAACGGGAAGCCTTATAGTGATCTTGAAAGAATTGGAAAACTATTACGCGACAAAAATAAAGCTCAGAAGGATGTGGGTAGGAGCACTTACCTATCCGGCCTTGGTTGTAGCTGTATCTTTTGGGGTTTTGTACTTCATGTTGGCTTTTTTAATTCCTACTTTTAAAGACATTTACCTTAAAATGGATGTAGCCCTTCCCGCCGTCACACAGCTCATGCTCAATGTTTCAGAAAGCTTTTCGAATTACACCCTTGTCTTTCCTTTGTTCATCTTACTGGGCTTTGTTGCATACTTGCTAACAAAATCCAACAAAGCCCTGAAAGCAAAGGCGCAGATGCTCTTGTTGAAAGCGCCATGGATAGGAAAAATAGCACTACAGGTACAGCTCATGCGCTTTTCTCATTCCATGTACCTGCTCTTGGATTCAAAGATTCCGATTACAGAGGCCTTGACTTTAAGTGCTCGGCTGAGTAGTTTCCTTCCTTTTGTAGATGAAGTTGAAAAGATCAAAAGCCAAATCATTCAGGGGAGTACCCTCAGTGCAATTTTTGAGACCTCTGAATTTTTTGATGCTCGGTATTCTGCTATGATTAGAGTAGGGGAACAAACAGCCACACTTTCAAAAGTATTTCAACAACTTTTTGAGCAAAAAATGACACAGATGAATTTGCTCATAAAAATGACCAGTGATCTGCTTGAGCCGATACTCATTCTTGTTATAGGAGGACTTGTTGCACTCGTACTCGTTGCCATGTATTTACCTATGTTTGGCCTTTCTTTTTAAGGGCTGACTTATAGGTGAATTCACCCTATGCTATAGGTGATGTCACTCAATTTTAACCTCTTCAACAATTTACTGGAATATAAACTAGGGAAGAACAATTTATTTTCACAGATTTGCTCTAGCCTAAAAGTTATAATTAAGAATTGAACGATAAAAAAATGAAAAAATTTCTTTTAATTGGAGCCTTCCTTTTTTCCCTTACTAGCAGTATATCTGCACAGTCTTTAGATGAGATTACAGATCTGAGACTCGCTCATGAATTTATACCTGTAGAACTTTCCGATGAATTGTTGGAAGGGGTAGATGACCCTGCTGACCTTATTGAATCTATGACAGAATCTGTGTACTTGAGTGCGCACTTTACTGTCAACAATCTCATTGGTCTTCGTGGAGTTACCTGTCAGCTTTTTGGCGAAGCGGGAAATTCGACTGAAACGTATTTCCCTATAGAATCGTATGCCACCGAAGTGGGGAATGAATCGTACAGAGAGAAAAATTACTTTGTCACATTCCTGGGTGAACACGCTTATTCCGACTGGATCAGCGTAAAAGTAAAGCTTGAGTATACAGATCGTTACAGTGACTATTACTCGGCATCCATAGTCAAATAGCTCAGTTCACTCCTAAGCTTTTGTTGATGCATTGCGCTGAACAAACGTAATTTCAAATTTAAATAATCACCAGAAGCAGGGCCTGCTGTTCAAGCTGTCCAACACTTCTTATCCTTTTGCATGGGGTCGAACTGACTTCATGACTACATCTCGTACTTCCTCTTTTTTGAACATGTAAAGCCGGACTTTCTATAGTCCTCCGGTTACTATTGCCATGTAAATTTTCACTTCCCCCTTTGTTAAATAGAAATATAAAGGCCAAGAGCATTGCTCTGGGTTTAAAATAATGAATCGCACAAATAATAAACAAGCGTTTAACAAAAACAATGAAATAATGAATCCATCTAAAAGCCTTTTCACCTCAATTCTTATGAGCTTAGTCCTTGTTGTCTCAGGGTTAAGCTATGTTTCGAATAAAATTGCTTACGTCGACAACAATAAAATTGTCATGGAATACGAAGGCTCGAAAAAAGCCCAAGACGACTTGCAAGTGAAAATTACACAGTGGCAGGCCAATGTAGACACCCTTGCTTCCGAGTTGGAGCAAAAAGTAGAGGCCTACAAAAAAAGACAAGCCAAACTGTCTGTTAAAGCACAAAAAAATAAAGAAGAAGCGCTGTACAAACTTCAGCAGGAGTTTTACCAATACCGTGAGGTTATGCAGCAAAAAGCAGCAGAAGAAGACGCCAAGGTAACAGCAGAAGTCGTGGGAAAAATTAACGATTTTGTAAAGGAATACGCTGAAAAAGAAGGTTTTATATTCATTTTCGGAGCTTCTGGTAATGGGAATATTGTATTCGCAGATCCCGATTTTGACATCACCCAGAAACTGATTGAAGAACTAAATAATCCGGACTTATAGATGAAAGCGAGAACTCTTTTTCTGATTTTGGGTACAGCTCTTTTGAGTGCCTGTAGCCACCTGCCGGAAACCAAAGCAGAACTTATTGATTACATCAACAATAAAAATAATGGACTCAAAAAAGTTCGGCAGTCCGATGAGGGACAGTTTACCCTGAGCTACCGTCCAAATGTGTTGTTTCCCAACCTGCCGGCATCGGCCAGAGACTACTGGTACTTTATACTCAGCTTAAGCAATCAGGGCAGAGAGTACTCGCAGAACTTTTTGGAGAGCGAGCAAATCTATGGTAAAGCCATCGAACAGTTGGCTTTTGGCATGGAGCAAAACAGCTATCTCATTACCATCACCGCAGATACTGTTTACTGCAGTGCCTCTGTGTTTCCAAGGACCTACGGCAGCCTCGATGCCGATAAAATATTACTGGCATTTGAAAAGAAAAACATAGAAAACAGCAAGGCATTTAGAATGAGAATAGAGGCCATCCAACAAGAATTTATATACCAGACCAAAGACATCAATACGATAAATGAGATTAAACTAAGCCAAAATGAAAAATAACAAACAATGCTATACTGCTAAAGGTATCAGGTACTTTTTACTGTGCTGCCTTCTTCTGCAAACCACGGCCGAGGCACAAAGTCAATATCAACCTGAGTTTACGAGTTTTGAGAGTATTTCTACCACAGACATGGTGAATTTGAATACGGGCGATTTTACGTACAGTATTCCATTGGTCAATGTTCCCGGTCCTGAAGGTGGATTTTCCATGCCCTTATCCTATCAT
>DLQO01000030.1 GCA_002478765.1 Flavobacteriales bacterium UBA7430 | reverse complement strand
CTTCAGGTTCGAGAAGCCTCTGTTCCTTTTGTGGCAGGAGCAGATATGAACATACTCCCAACCATCAAAAATGCTTTTTTACTTTTCGATGCAGGTCGGATTGCTGCATTTGGACCCATGGAATCTTGTCCATCTCTCGCAGGAAAAGAAGTAGTGGATGCAAGGGGGAAAATGCTTTTACCTTCTTGGTGTGATTCTCACACCCATTTGGTTTATGCTGGAAATCGAGAAGAAGAGTTTAAGGATCGCATCAACGGTTTGAGCTATGAGGAAATAGCGCGTAAAGGCGGTGGGATTTTAAATTCTGCCAAGACCTTACAAGCAACCTCAGCCGAATCCTTATACCAACAAAGTAAGGTGCGGTTAGAAGAAGTGATGCGTTTGGGAACCGGTGCCTTGGAGATTAAATCGGGCTACGGACTAAGCCCAGAAGCAGAACTGAAAATGCTGCGGGTCATCAAACGCTTGCAACAAGAAACTTCCATTCCGATTAAAGCTACCTTTTTGGCAGCTCACGCCCTACCGGAGGCCTATAAATCAAATAAAGCGGGATTCTTGCACAAGATGCTGGACGAAGTTTTACCGGTGCTTAAAGCAGAGGATTTGGCTTCGGCCATTGATGTATTTTGTGAAACCGGATATTTCACTCCTGAGGATACGGCAGAAGTCTTACAAGCTGCGCAAGCCTATGGGTTGGTTCCTAAAATCCACGTCAACCAATTCAATGCCATTGGCGGAGTGGCTGTCGGGGTACAATACAATGCGCGTTCTGTAGATCATTTGGAAATCCTGACGGACGCAGATGTGGCGGTTTTACAAGGAAGCAAAACCATGCCCGTTGCCTTGCCCGGTTGTTCTTTCTTTTTGGGAATACCCTATACGCCCGCTCGAAAAATAATAGCGGCGGGCTTGCCCCTGGCACTAGCTTCCGATTACAATCCAGGATCAGCTCCTTCGGGGAATATGAATTTTATTGTTTCTACAGCCTGCATACAGATGAAAATGACTCCCGAGGAAGCAATCAATGCGGCAACTATCAACGGGGCCTATGCCATGGGATTGGAAGAGGAAGTGGGGTCGATTACCGTTGGGAAGAAAGCCCATTTGATCCTGACCAAAGCCTTGTCTTCCTATACTGTATTGCCTTACGCCTTCGGCTCATCGAATATCGAAGCTGTATATATAAACGGGAAACCAATCTAAATTTAAAACATAAACATGCATCAACTTCCTACGCCTTACCAAGCTCCACTTTCTCAACTTTGGAAAGGGAGAACTACTGCTCCTGAATTGGGGGTTCAATACTGGTACCAACAAGTGCAACTTGTAGATTTGGAAAAAGAATCCGAAACTGAAGCGGTTCCCCAAGTCGCGCTTTTGGGCTATGCCTGCGACGCAGGTGTTCGAAGAAATAAGGGAAGAGTCGGTGCGGCTCAAGGGCCCAATGCCATCCGCAAGCAATTGGCGCGGTTGGCTTATCATCACAATTCCATTCAGGTCAGCGATTATGGGAATCTGCTTTGTGCTGACGGGAATCTAGAAGCTAGTCAAAAAGCCTTATCGGTTCTTACGGAACAGCTACTAACGCAAGGATCTTTTCCCATTGTTTTGGGAGGAGGTCACGATGTTGCTTACGGTCATTTTGTTGGAATCCACAAGGCGCTGCAGCAAAAAGGAAATTCCAGTATCGGAATCATCAATTTCGATGCCCATTTCGATTTACGACCTGTCGCAGATCGGCCCCATTCTGGAACGCCCTTCAATCAAATTTTATCAGCACACGGATCCACTACCGAATATTTTGCCCTTGGCATTCAACCAGCAGCCAATAGCCCAGAACTTTTTGCTATTGCCAAAAAAAAAGAGGTGAACTATTTGTTTAATGATGCCTGTGAAAATATTAATTACGAGGTAGTTACCTCAAAACTACACCCCTTTATCGAACGCAATGATGCTCTGTATTTGACCATCGACTTGGATGGGTTTTCCTCTGCCTACGCGCCGGGAGTCAGTGCACCTTCAGCTCTCGGTTTTTCTCCTGCCTTTGCGGTTAAAATCTTGAACTACCTAATGCAAACCCAAAAGGTTGTTGCAGTCGATATCGCTGAATTGAATCCACGGTACGATCGGGATCAGTGTACTGCTAAACTAGCCGCACAGATTGTAGCGGCTGTGGTTGAGGGGTTGTAATCGTTGTTTATAAGGAGTTGTTGTTACGGAGTCGAATCGGAATAAAAACCTCCTCTTCCGATTCCTCACTGTTTGGTTTGTATTCTAGTTTTATAGCTGTGTTTTGTTCCTCTTTTTGTAAAATTTAAGGAACCCTTCTATGCAGTTTGATCATTTATGAAGTGGCTTTTTATCCAAAACCATTTAAGCTAAACACAATCCCGTATCTAAAAAAACCAACCGTTGTGGGTGGTATTAAAAAAGTAATTGGTGGTGGGTGTTGCGTAATAACTGGTCAGACCGGCAACATATATTTAGAGGCACTCTGATGCAAAGCGATTGGGAAATATCTACCTAGTTGGGTACTTTCACTTCTCAAGCTGTTGATTACCATCAATCAACATAAACTTGCAAATAACAATTAATAGTAGTAAGTTTATTTAAATTAATTAAAACTATATTATGACAGAATTTGAAATCTTTCAACTCGCTAACCAGATTTACATTAATAACGCCATTTATACTATTGCGGTAATATTGATGACAGCGCTTGCTTTTTATTTAATAAGAAGATCCAAGGAACTTAATTTTCCGACCTACGGAAAAGCGATTCTAACATTCTTTTGTACGTTCCCACTTTACTTTGGACTAGAAGTAGCGTCCTATTTTTCTCTGAATCAAAAAAACACTTCCTTTCAATTGTCTGAACTTAAAGAAGCAGGAGTAAAGCTTTCAACCGTTGCAGAATCGTATATCACAGATGTGGGATATACAGTTGCTGATGGTCCGGCTTCACTAGCGCCAGAACTTCCCTACATCATTATGTACGCAACTATAGGCATTATGTTTCTTGCAGGAATTTGGATTAAAACTCCAGAAAAAAGCTAGACACTTTCCACCCTTTTACTGCATTAAAACAGCTTCTCGGTTCTTTTGGATCGGGAAGTTTTTTTTAGAGTCTAATTCAACGAAAAGAATAAAATCCTGTTATCTTAGGGGTATTAAACTATAAACAAATATTGATGATCAATAAAAGACAACTTTTAGCCGAACGCCCAAACGGAATGCCGAACGAAAGCACCTGGAACTTTGTAGAAGAAACCGTAGCTGCATTGCAGGATGGGGAAATTCTGATTGAGCAAAGCCATATTTCTTTGGATCCTGCGATGCGCGGTTGGATCAACGACAGTCGTTCGTACATCCCTCCCGTTCAAATCGGAGAAGTAATGCGTGCTGGGAGTGTTGGAAAAGTGATCGATACCCAGGGAGAAACCAAGTTTAAGGTTGGAGACTATGTAACCGGTTGGGGTGGTGTACAACAATATTATGTAGGTAATGGCGATGGGTTTGTGCAAATTGAACCCAACCCAGACAACCATCCCAAATATCTTGGTGTTTTGGGAATGCCCGGAATGACAGCCTATTTTGGAATTCTAGAAGTTGGTGAAATAAAAGAAGGAGACGTAGTTCTCGTTTCTGGTGGTGCTGGAGCTGTAGGTTCTGTAGTAGGTCAGATTGCAAAAATCAAAGGCTGTACTGTGATCGGTATTGCCGGAGGTCCTGAAAAATGTGCTTATATGACCGACGAACTCGGCTATGATGGCGCTATTGATTATAAAAATGAAAACATCATTTCGGCAATTAAAAAACACTGCCCCAAAGGGATTGATGTATACTTCGATAATGTTGGGGGAGACATCCTCGATGCAGCCTTGATGTTCATCCGAATGCATGCCCGAATTGTTATCTGTGGAGCGATTTCTCAGTACAACAACACCACCGCAATGCAAGGACCCAAAAACTATTTATCGCTTCTAGTAAACCGAGGTACGATGAAAGGAATGGTGGTCTTGGATTATGTTCCTAAATACCGTGAGGCGATGAAAACCATGGCGCAGTGGATGCAAGAAGGAAAACTCAAAAGCAAAGAAGATGTGTATGAAGGGGTAGAAAACTTTAGAACCACCTTCAACCGTTTGTTTAATGGAGAAAAACTAGGGAAATTGGTGTTAAAGGTTAAAGCCTAAACCCTTATGAAACGTCGGGTATCGATTCAATACGATATGGAAACCGAGATCATCGGTTTATACGACAAAGATACGGGAGAACTCGATTTTGAATGGGATGACTCCATGACCTATGAGGCGGTCAATCGTGCAACAGAAGCACAACTGCTGATCATCCATGAATTGTTTCGTTGTAAATATGCCCGAAATGCTAAAACACGGGGCATCTATCGACGCTATCAAACGTTTATAAAGCGGGCTGCGGGTTTGTCTTAACGCCTCTGATTGCGACTTCGACCTCCAGAACGTCCAGAACTGTTTCCAGAACGGTTTGGTCGACGGGAATTGCCTTTCTTCTTTGGCGGTTCAGGCTTGATGTTGGGATCGGGTTCAAAACCTTCTTTCTCTTCCGAAGGAATTCGGATCCCTACCAATTTTTCAATATCGCGCAAATAGGCTTTCTCGTCAATACAAACTAAAGAAATTGCTTCTCCTTTGGCTCCTGCTCTTCCCGTTCTTCCAATACGGTGAACGTAGTCTTCTGGAATGTTGGGTAATTCAAAATTGATTACATGGGGTAATAAAGGAATATCGAGCCCCCGTGCAGCAATATCAGTAGCAACTAAAATCTCAACCGATCCGTCTTTGAATCCGGCGAGTGCTTTGGTTCGCGCCCCTTGACTCTTGTTCCCATGAATGGCAGCAGCTTCGATATTTGCTTTCAGCATTCTTTTGGTAAGGTTGTTTGCTCCGTGTTTTGTCCGGGTAAACACCAAAACCTGAGACCAGTTTCCTTCTTTGATTAACTTGATGATTAATTCCGTTTTTCTGGCTTTATCTACTTTATAGACCCGTTGAACAATGGCATCGACAGTTGTGTTTTCGGGTGTTGCTTCGACCAAAACGGGTTGGTTTAAAATCCCCTGAGCCAGGGCTTTGATTTCTCTGGAAAAGGTAGCAGAGAACAAAAGATTCTGTCTTTTCTTGGGTAAAAAACCCATAATTTTATTGATGTCACGCTGGAATCCCATATCCAACATACGGTCGGCTTCGTCCAAAACTAAGATTTCTACATGTTGTAAGGAGAGTACTTTTTGATTGTGTAAATCCAACAAACGCCCCGGCGTTGCTATCAACACATCGACCCCTCTGCGGAGGGTTGCTATTTGTGGGTTTTGGTTTACACCACCAAAGATTACCGTAGAGCGGATATCAATATGGGTGCTGTATTCCTT
>DLQO01000003.1:12981-23200 GCA_002478765.1 Flavobacteriales bacterium UBA7430 | reverse complement strand
TTTTTGTCCTATACTTTGACGGTTCTAATATTTGAATGTTTATCATTTTATGTGTTTTATCAGTCTTGGATGTTCGGAAACTATTTATTTAGGTTAGATATCCTGCTTCATTCAATATTTATTCCTCCTGATGTGCAATTTCGCTCTAGAAAAACCTCGTATTCTCTCAAAAAAACATCGAAAATCCTTATGTTTGTTTTCTTGTTGCAAAACCTAAATATTTAAACACTCATGAGAAAGCTATTATACATATTAACTTTCTTTTTTACAATATCATCCAGTTACGCTCAGGACGACATGTATGACTTAACGGTTACTTCAGTTCATACCAATGAGTTTCTTCAAAACACGTCTAATTATTCGACTGTATTTGAAGGTTGTACAGATATTACGGTTAAGATTTTCAGACCTCTTGCACTAAGCCTTTCATATCCGATAGATATACCAGTTACCCTTTCAGGAACTGCTAAATTAAATATTGATTATACTCTCGAATACAACGACGGCGTTTCTTTAACCTCAGCAACAGGCTCTGAATTGACCATGAATGCCTCTGCTCGTGACCTAACCGTACTTATTAAGCCCATACATGATGGTGTCCTTGAGTCTTCCGAGTCCATAGTATTTAACTTAGGCGAAGTTGTAGTTCCTGGCGTATTTAAAACCAATGAAAAAACTTTGGAATTTACGGTTAAAGACCAACCTAAACTGAATTTAACAGTAAGCACAGATACCTCTGTTAAATGTTCTGGAGAAGAAGTAACCATTGATGCAAGCGTTTCAGGTGGTGTGGCTCAATACATGAGATCCCCATTCATTACCTATCATCCTTATGCTTATGAATGGGATCAAATTGGTACGGACCGCGTTCAACCTGTGAATCCATTGCAGACCACAGATTACAAAGTTACAGCCACCGATATTTGTGGTACACAATTCGTAAGTAAATCAGTTAATGTTGAAGTTCCTATCTATCCAGAGATCGAAGCAAGCCTAGATTCGGCTTATATCTGTGAAAAAGATACTAAGGTTGATTTGTGCGTCTCCGATATTGCCGGTGGTGAAGGGAATTCTTACACATACGATTGGAAGCAAGCTAACAATAATACCACCCTATCTAACAACGAATGTTTAAATGCCACTGCTGGTGATTACATCGTTACCATCTCTGATGTGTGTAAATCTACCCCACTCGTGAGGACAAACAGTATCTATTTGGATGAAGCACCAATACCGCAGTATGAGTTTTTGTCTGTACCAGATTCAGCTATAAAACTTGAATTTAACAATCTTACTCCAATTAAAGAAGGGTTGACACATGAGTGGTTTTTTAAGAATACAGCATACGATTCTGTAAATACCTTTTACATCGCAAATCAATATCCTGTTGTCGTTGAAGGTAAAAACACAACCTCTGTACTTGTTGGTGACTCCATCAACCCCGTTACGTTTAATACTTCGGGGTCTTATGAAGTCAATCTAAAAGTAACGACTGCTTCTGCGGGATGCTACAAAGAATATTCTGAATACATAACTTTAGAACCGAGTTACTTTTTTTATGCTCCCAACGCTTTCACGCCAAATGGGGATGACGTAAACGACGCTTTCAGACCAATTGTTACGGGAACTAAGAAGTATGAATTTTTTGTGTATGATGGCTATGGTAAATTGGTTTTCAGCTCATCTAACGTGCTCAAGCAATGGGATGGAACCTACAAAGGAAAGCCCGCAGCAGAAGGCGTTTATGTTTATAAAGTTGTCATGACAAAGAATGCTGATGTCGTTGTTTTTTCTGAGCAAGGTTCGGTAACACTCCTCAGATAATTCAGTAAGACATTCAAAAACAGCAAGTTTATTCAGGTCTTTTGCTTTTTCTTTTTCGCAGCTGGAAAAAGAATGTTGTTTAAGATGAGCCGGTAGCCTGCCGAATTGGGATGGAGTTGTAACTCTGTTGGAGGGTCGCCCACTCGGTGTTGATAGTCTTCCGGATCGTGGCCTCCGTAAAAAGTCCACATCCCTTTACCCAGCTTTCCGTGAATGTATTTTGCTTCCTGAGCGCGAGTATTTTCTCCCATGATTAAAACATCGGATTTAATCAGACGTTTTTGGTAGGCTGTTGTCTGACCCATAAAGCCTTTGATGATTTGTGTATGGTTTTGACACAGCATGGTGGGTACAGGATCCCATTTGGCGGAGAACTCAAACAGAGTGAAAAAATCTTCGCTCTTACTCACTTTTCTGTTCCGCGTTACATCAATGTCAGAAAATTCGTAAATATTTGGATTTTTAATGATTTGAAAATCCTTGAAAGCAATACTGTTATCAAAATTGAGTAAGTCTTGCGCCGAATTATTTATAGGGTCCCCGTCGAACATGTGTCCACAGATATCCACTCCTTCAGCAGCCAAAGCAATGTCATAACTATCTGTTGCAGAACACATGGCAAATAAAAATCCACCACCCGCTAGGAACTCTTTGATTTTGAGTGCTACATCAAGCTTTTGATTAGAAACCTTGGTATAGCCAAGATTTTGGGCATCAGATTCAAAGTTTCTCTTTTGCTCCACATACCAAGGCGCATTTTTAAATGAAGCATAAAATTTACCATATTGCCCGGTAAAATCTTCATGGTGTAGATGAATCCAATCGTAAAGAGGAAGCATGTCGGATAGTATTTCCTTGTCATATATAATGTCGTAAGGAATTTCTGCATAAGTCAAGACCAGGGTTACGGCATCGTCCCAAGGTAAGTTCCCTTCGGGAGAATATACAGCTACTTTTGGGGCTTTCTCAAGCTTAATAACATCCGTATTGCTCTCGGGGTGAGCTAATTGTGTTTTTAATTCTTCTTTGTAAGCATCTGTGATTACTTCGTAAGTAACGCCTCTGACGATGCATTCTTTTTCTATTTGGGGATCGTTTTCTATAAGAAAACTTCCACCTCTATAGTTTAGAAGCCAATCGACACTCAAATCATTTTCCAGCGTCCAAAAAGCAATGCCGTAAGCTTTCAAGTGATCTTTTTGTGCGTTCTCATCCATGGGAATGAGAATGTGAGTTGCTTGAAGTGATAGCGTGCTCAGTAAAAATAGGAGCAGCGTATTAGAAAGGCGAATCATCATACATATCATCGTTGGGTTCACCAAAAGCATCTTCTGTATTCATTTTAGAAGTAAATTCGGTTTCATAACCTTCATCGGTTTCTAAATTTGAGAACTGAGCTAGATGTCCTGTAAATTTCAATCGTATATTTTCTAATCCACCGTTACGGTGTTTGGCAATGATGAATTCAGCTTGGCCTTCACAAGGTGTACCATCTTCATCATCCCATTCTGTTAAGCCATAGTATTCAGGTCTGAAAATAAAGCTTACAATATCTGCATCTTGTTCAATAGCTCCGGATTCACGAAGGTCAGAAAGTAGGGGGCGTTTACTGCCACCACGAGTTTCTACCGCCCGACTTAATTGGGAAAGAGCAATAACGGGAACGTTTAATTCTTTGGCAATACTCTTTAAAGACCTTGATATGGTTGAAATTTCTTGTTCTCTATTTCCTTTTGCATCGCCACCAGCAGTCATCAGCTGCAAATAATCAATAACGATTACTTTGACGTTGTGCTGTGCTACCAGTCGTCTGCATTTAGCTCTCAAGTCAAATACAGATAGAGCAGGTGTATCATCGATGAACAAAGGCGCTTTTTCCAGACTCTTGATTTTGGCATGCAATTGTTGCCATTCATAGTCTTCGAGTTTTCCTCTTCGAAGTTTTTCAGATGAAAGGCCTGTTTCAGATGAAATCAGACGCGTGATGAGCTGAACAGATGACATCTCCAGAGAGAATACAGCTACGCCAGCATTTGATTCAACGGCTATGTTTCGTGCCATTGAGAGTACAAAAGCGGTTTTACCCATACCCGGTCGTGCCGCCAGTATAACTAAATCTGAAGGCTGCCAGCCGGAGGTTACCCGATCAAGCTTCGTGAAGCCTGAAGCAACACCACTTAAGCCCTCTTGTTTGGAAATGAATTCAATTCGTTCTATGGCCTCTTTGACAAGCGATTGAGCAGAGTCGTAATTTTTTTTGATATTCCCATTGGCTATTTCGAACAACTTTGCTTCGGCTTTATCTAATAAATCAAGCACATCACTACTTTCATCATAAGCATCGTGAATGATTTCACTAGACACTCGAATCAGTGATCGTTGAATGTGCTTTTGGACAATGATACGAGCATGGAATTCAATGTGTGCCGATGAAGCTACCTTTTGTGTTAGGTTTGCGATTCCAAAATCACCACCACAGACTTCCAACTTTCCATTTTTTTTCAAC
This sequence comes from Flavobacteriales bacterium UBA7430, assembly GCA_002478765.1. Classification (GTDB taxonomy): domain Bacteria; phylum Bacteroidota; class Bacteroidia; order Flavobacteriales; family UBA7430; genus UBA7430. Next base: position 18,870 of record DLQO01000003.1, on the reverse strand, counting down.
AAGCTAGATACGGTAAGCATGTCAATTGGCTGAGACTCCGTAAAAAGAGTTTTAATTGCCTTATAAATTTCTTGGTGTGCGTCTTTGTAAAAACATTCTGCCTCAAGAATATCAATGACTTCATTCAAAGCATTTTTATCAATCATCAAAGCGCCCAATACAGCCTCCTCAAGCTCTACTGCTTGGGGTGGTAGTTTTCCTTGTTGCAATCCAATGACGTTCCCTTTTTTTGGGTATGAACTTTTTGATGCGTTGGATTTGGTTTGGGCCATGGTGTTTTTACGAATAAAAGATACAGATCAAATTTAACACCTTTTCAGTTAGGTAAATCAGCTGTTCATAATTTGTTTTGAATTTTCAAGAATCAATGGAATAAAAACAATTGCTGATTTACCCTCTTTGAGGTATATGTAATAGAGGTTTGGATGAAGTAAATAATTACTTTTTGAAGCTATTCCTTTATCACTCCCATTTGACAGAACTTATCGATTCTTTTTTCGATTCGTTCCTTCGCATTTTGTTTTGAAAGCAATTCAATTTCATTTTTGATAACGTCTCGTACTCGATCATAAACTTCATTGGGATCATAATGTGCACCTCCCTCAGGTTCTTGAATGACTTGGTCAATGAGTTTGTTAGCGAGCATGTCTTCAGATGTAAGCTTAAGTGCTTCGGCAGCTTGTTGCTTGTAATCCCAAGAACGCCATAGGATGGATGAGCATGATTCTGGCGATATAACGGAGTACCAGGTGTTTTCTAACATGAAGACCTTGTCGCCAATACCAATACCTAATGCACCTCCAGAGGCCCCTTCACCAATAATAATACATATTACAGGGACTTTGAGTTGACACATTTCCAGGAGGTTTCTGGCAATGGCTTCTCCTTGACCACGTTCTTCGGCTTCCAAACCAGGGTAGGCACCAGGCGTGTCAATAATGGTTACGATAGGGCGATTGAACTTTTCCGCCATTTTCATAAGCCTCAAAGCCTTTCTATAGCCCTCAGGGTTGGCCATTCCAAAATTTCGATACTGACGCAGTTTGGTGTTTTTACCTTTTTGCTGCCCAATGAGCATGACCGGTTGTTTGTCGATGGTTCCCCAGCCTCCAACCATAGCTTTATCGTCTTTTACCGTTCGATCGCCATGAAGTTCCATGAAGTCACCTTTAGTTATAGCTTCTATATAATCTAGTGTGTAAGGTCTGTTTGGGTGTCTTGAAATTTGAACGCGTTGCCACGCAGTCAGATTTCCGTAAATTTTTTTACGAAGTTTTTTGAGTTTATTTTCGATGTCTTTAACCGTCTTAGTGACGTCTGCATCTGTTTCTTCACCGAGCTTAAAGGCTTTTTTTAGTTGTTCTTCCAGCTCAACGATGGGTTTTTCAAAATCTAATCGTTCCATAGTCTAAAATTAGGCTTGCAAATTACAATATTTCATTTTTTGACCCACAAAAAAGCCCTACAATTCTTACTTTTGTTTTAAATAATTCATTCCATGATCCTCTTTCCATCATCCAAGCTCAATATAGGATTGCAAATCACGGCAAAGCGCTCCGATGGTTTTCACAATCTGCAAACGGTGTTTTATCCGTTTCCACTAAATGATGTGCTTGAAATTATTGAGGAAAAAGATCAAAAATCAGGTACATGCATTTTCACATCCACAGGTTTGCCGATCCCTGGGACTGGAGAAAATCTTTGTGAAAAGGCCTACATGCTCTTGCATGAGCAGTTTAAGTTACCTGCGGTGCGTATTTATCTGCATAAAATCATTCCCATGGGTGCTGGTTTGGGAGGTGGGTCCTCAGACGCGACCTCTACCCTAAAACTACTGAACCAATTATTCAAATTGGGCTTGACGAATGACGCCTTGAAAGAAAAGGCTTTAATGTTGGGGAGCGATTGTCCTTTGTTTGTTGAGGAATGCCCTCAGTATGCAGAAGGTAGAGGAGAGCTGCTGCGTGCGATTGATTTAAATTTAAAGGGTAAGCATTTACTGATTGTCTACCCTAAGATACACATCTCTACCGCTGAGGCTTTTGCAAATGTTTTACCTCGAGAACAAGCTTCTTGTAAAGTTTGGATTGAAAAAGATCTTTCTACGTGGAAAATAAATTTGATGAATGATTTTGAGCGTTCAGTATTCCCCAATCACCCAGAACTGAAAAACATCAAGGAAAAAATTTATTCGATTGGAGCTGATTATGCAGCCATGAGTGGGAGTGGGTCAACTTTGTTTGGTGTCTTCTCTGAGGCTATTCCAAAAACAGATTGGCCGTCTGATTATTTCGTTTGGCAAACGCAGCTTTAGCCTTCTGCTTTTCGGAACATGTAATACGCATAACATCCAAAAATGATGTTGGGTAGCAGGACCGCTATGAAAGGGTTTAAATCGCTGTTTGTTGTAAAGGTCATGGATACTTTTTGAAAAAGAATCAGCAGGGTCGCCAATATAAATCCATAGACCAAATTCACACCTACACCTCCTCGTTTTTTGTGGATGGCCACACAAAATCCTATCAGAGTTAAAATGAATGTTGTCAGTGGTGTGGTGTATCTTTGGTATAAGTCTAAGAGGTAATAATGAATGTTTTCAGCACCTCGAATTTTTTCTTTTTCAATAAAATTCAAAAGTTCGGGAAGAATCATCAAGTGGGTGCTGTTTTTTTGATACACCAATTCGTTGGGAAAAAACCCAAAATCTTTGTGGATTTTTGCACCACGTGTAATGCGCTCACCCTGCTCTTCTAATTCACGGAAATTGTAGCTTTCTGCCAACCATTTTCCTTCCAGGCTGTCCCAGGTCAAGAAGTCAGATTTGAATTTAGAAACGAGTTGGTTGTTTTCGAAAATCTCGTAGGTAAAACGAAATCCTTTTTGTTTTTTGGTGTTGTAACTCTCCAGAAATAGGTATTCATCAGGACGAACTTGCCGATGAATGTTTTTGTGGCGTTCCTTCTTTTTATTGCGAATGTATTCTTGCTCGAAGTCCAACCGCAACTGATTGGTTTCAGGTAGTACCCAGTTGTTTAAATAAAAAGCTAAGCAAGAAATAATGGCGGCTCCGATGAAAAAAGGCTTTAAAAGTCTTTTTAAACTCATGCCACAATTGAGCATGGCAATGATTTCAGTATTGTTAGCGAGTTTGGAAGTGCTTACAATAACAGCTATAAAGGTAAATAGAGCGCTAAACAAGAGTCCGTAGTGAATAACGAAATTGAGGTAGTAATCCTTAAGAATCTCATCCAAGGGTGCCGAACGTTTGTAAAAGTCATCGATTTTTTCAGACACATCAAAAACCACCGAAATCAATAAAATGAGTATCAGAGTAAAAGCAAAGGTTCCGAGGAACTGTTTCAATATGTATCGATCGAGTTTTTTCAAATTACAAGCGAAGACTTAGTTTTTTCACCATTTGTTCTTTCCAGTCGTAAAAGCTGCCGTCAAGGATTCTTCTCCGGGCTTCTTTCACCAGCCAAATATAAAAACCTAAATTGTGAAGTGAGGCGATCTGCTTGCCTAAAAGTTCTTTGGATATAAACAGATGGCGCAAATAGGCTTTCGAATAACTGCTGTCTACAAAAGAGGCTCCGTTAGGGTCGATGGCTGAGAAATCTTTTTCCCATTTTTTATTTTTAATGTTGATGGTACCTTCACTGGTAAATAGCATCCCATTTCTCGCATTACGCGTGGGCATCACACAGTCAAACATGTCAATACCAAGGGCAATGTTCTCCAGGATGTTGGCGGGTGTTCCTACACCCATCAAATAACGAGGTTTGTCTTTGGGTAGTACAGCAGTAACCACCTCGGTCATGGCGTACATCTCTTCCGCGGGCTCGCCCACAGACAAGCCGCCAATGGCATTCCCTTCTCGTTCGAATGAAGCTATGGCTTCAGCCGATTGTTCCCTCAAGTCTTTGTAGGTACTTCCTTGTATGATGGGGAACAGGGTTTGATTGTACCCGTATTTGTTGGGCGTGTTGTCGAAATGATCACAGCATCTTTTCAGCCAGCGATGCGTCATTTTCATAGAGCGCTTTGCGTAGTGATAGTCGCAAGGGTAGGGCGTACATTCGTCAAAAGCCATGATGATATCTGCACCAATGGTTCTTTGAATGTCCATGGCATATTCTGGCGTAAAGAAATGGTACGAGCCGTCGATGTGTGATTTAAATTTTACGCCCTCTTCGGTAATTTTCCTGCGTCCCGAAAGCGAGTAGACCTGAAAACCACCACTATCAGTTAAAATGGGCTTTTTCCAATTCATAAAATTGTGAAGACCACCGGCAGCCTCTAAAACGTCCATTTTAGGGCGCAAGTACAAGTGGTAGGTGTTTCCCAGTATGATTTGTGCTTTGATGTCATTTTCCAATTCGTGCTGGTGGACCCCCTTTACGGTAGAAGCCGTTCCAACAGGCATAAATATAGGCGTTTCTATGCTTCCGTGATCGGTTTCTATAAGTCCGGCTCGGGCCTGGGAGAGCGGATCGGTTTTTTCTAGGCTAAACTTCATGGATGGAAAATTTGGACAAAGATAATTGAAATGTTCATCTATGCATCTAAACTAAGGATTTAGGTAGAGATTGTCTGATAAATTGTACTTTTACCATCAAACCCAGCTTTTTTTAGGGCTGTATCTCAACCAAAAAAAATAATTGGCGCCAAAGAAAAATCATAAAGAACGCGACACCTTACTCGTGGAAGAAGCACTGGCAGGAAGTCAAAAAGCTTACGCTGATTTGATGAGTCTGTATTGGGAGCAAGTCGAACGGTTTTTATCTCTAAAACTTTCCGGCAGAGAAGATGTTGAAGATCTTGCCATTGCAACCTTTAGCAAGGCTTTTGACAAGTTGGCGTCTTACAATACTTCTTTTGCATTCAGCACTTGGTTGCTGACGATTGCTAGCAACACCCTCATTGATTTTTTTCGAAAGAAGGAGCAGAAAACACTGTCTATTGATCGAGATAGATCAGATGATGAACGCCCTGTATTGAATATTGCTGATGCAGGACTTGACCCGGAGGGAAATCTGATTCGAAAACAGAAGAACAAAGAAATTAGTCGCATGGTACATCGTTTAAAGCCGCATTACCGAGAATTGATCATCTTGCGTTATCTGGATGAGCTTTCGTATGCAGAAATTGCTGGAAAATTAAACATGCCTATAGGCTCGGTTAAAGCCAAGTTGTTTCGCGCTCGAGACCTTTTGATGGACATCTTGAAATCCAATGAAAATGACTACTGATTTGCAGATTATAGAAAAATACTTCCCGAATCTTACGGAACTTCAAACAGCCCAATTGAAAGAACTTAAACCGCTTTATGAGGAATGGAATGCACAAATCAATGTCATTTCTCGAAAAGATATTGAGCAATTGTATGAGCGACATGTGCTGCATTCGTTGTCCATTGCAAAATTCATGGATTTTAAACCCGGGACTCAATTGATGGATTTGGGTTGTGGGGGAGGTTTTCCGGGTATCCCTCTGGCTATTTTATTCCCAGAAGTTTCTTTTACGATGATTGATTCCATCGGAAAAAAAATCAAAGTAGTACAGGAAGTTACTGAAGCTTTGGGTTTGACGAATGTTCAAGCCTACCACATGCGTGCTGAAAAAGTAAAAGACCGTTTTGATTTTGTGATTACTCGTGCGGTAGCACCGATGACTGATTTGGTGAAATGGACGCGTAAAAAATACGCCACAGAACAACGACATGTACTTGAAAATGGAATCATTGCTCTTAAGGGTGGCGATTTAAATCAAGAGCTTGCTTCTTGGGGCAAGCGTAAGACGCTGGTAAATCTTTCCGACTATTTTGAAGAGTCTTTTTTCGAGACCAAAAAAATCGTGCACGTTCCGGTAAAGGGTTGATGTACAGTT